>CAZDTC010000205.1:1739-4790 GCA_964508125.1 uncultured Candidatus Kuenenia sp. | reverse complement strand
TTCGGCGGCTACCGCACCGGCTTCGGCGACTTCCCCACCTACAATCTCCAGCAGCTCACGGCGGACGCGGGCGAGTTCCGCGGCGGCCTCACGATGCCGCTCGCAAAAAACCGCGACATCGACCGGGCACGGGCCACGCGGGCCCAGGCGGAGATCGACGTGTCGCTGGCGGAGCCCACGATCCTGCGCAGCCGCCTCGACTACATGCGGGCCGCCGCCCGCAGCTACTGGAACTGGACGGGCAGCGGCGAGCGCCGGCGGGCCGCCGACTACCTCGTGGATCTGGCCGTCGAGCGCGACGTGGAGATCGGGCTCCGGGTCGACCGGGGCGCCGTGGCCAACATCGAGCGGATCGATAACCAGCAGAACATCGCCCTCCGGCAGGCCGTGGTGGTGCAGGCCGACCGAGGCGTACAGCAGGCCACGATCGACCTCTCGTTGTTCTACCGTGATCCGACGGGCAAACCGCTGCTCGCCGGCCGCCGACGGATGCAACCGCTGCCAGAGCCGGTCGCCCCGACGCCCATGCTGTTCGAGCAGTCGCTGGCCCGGGCGCTTGCGGCACGGCCGGAGTTTCAACGGCTCGCACTGCAGCGCGAGAAGCTGCTCGTGGAGCGCCGGTTCGCCGAAAACCAGATCCTCCCGGGCCTCGACGCCCAGGTCGCCGGCAACCAGGACGCCGGCTTTGGCACGAGCTCGCTCTCCGGGCCCCTCGGCCTCGACCGGCAGGTGCTCCAGGCCTCGCTCGTATTTCAGATGCCGGCCCAGCGGCGCGACGCCCGCGGCCGCGTGGCCGCGGCCCAGTCGCAACTCGTGCAGATCGACCGGCAGCTGCAGTTTGCCGAAGACCAGATCCGGGCCGAGATTCAAGACACCTACTCCGCCCTCGAGCGGGCGTATGAGTTTCACAAGCAGGCGGCCCAGCGGCTCGACCTCGCCCAGGTGGTGGCCCGCGCCGAGCGGGAGCAGCTCCGGCTGGGGCGCAGCGACGTGCTCCGCGTGACGCTCCGCGAGCAGGCGAAGTTTGACGCCGAGATCTACGAGATCGGCGCCCGGCAGGAATTCTGGCGATCCGAGAGCGATCTCCGCGCCGCCGATGCCTCGCTCGGGCCGGAAAGCTGCGGCTTCCCCGACACGATGCGGCTCTGCAAGTAACGTGGGGCAAGCGGCTGTGTTCACGGGCAGGCTCGGCATCCTGCCGACCTGCCCTTGGCCGACCTCCGTCGGCTGGTGTTGACCCGGGCCTCCGGCCCTGGCGCCTCGTGGGGCGAGCGTCCCGCTTGCCAAGAGTTGACGCCCGATCGGCAACCGGGACGGTCGCCCCACGATCACGCCACTTCCACGAGGCCCAGGCGGGCCAGCTGTGGGAGGCTGTTCTTCACGAACGCGTCGCAGGCCTGCGCCATGAGCCGCCGGCGCTCGGCGGGATCGGTCACCAGCTGGCCCTCCTTTTGGATCGACCGGCCGCTGCCGACCAGCCGTGCCTCGACCCGCTCCACGAGGCCCGGTCGCCCATTTCCCGCCAGTTCGTGCAGAATCGCGCCGTCGAGATCGCCGAGCGTGTGGCCCGTGCCCGTTTTCGCGCTGGCGAGCGTGAGCGGCCTGCCGCCGAGCGCATCGGTGGCGAGGATCGCCCGATTGAAGGCTGCGGGAATCAAAACGGCCCCGTCCACCACTGCCGACAGTGGCTCGAGCCGGCCCAAAGTCACCTCGAAGATCCCCATCGCCACGCCCGCATCGACGGCGCGAATCACGTCGTCGGCAGCGGTGCCCTGCACCTCGGGCGCGGCAATGATCTCCGACAGCCGCCGGCTGCGGCCGCCGAGCAGGACGAGCAGTTTCTCGTAGAGCGGCCCCTGCACGGTGGAGGTGACGACGCCCAGATTCACCTGGTGAGGGAGCGTGATCCCGGGGCGGCTGACGTGGAAATGCAGGTCGTCGACGCCCGCGAGCCGCGCCGATGCGTCGGTGGCCACCCGCGGCTCCTTGGCATAGATGTCCCAGCGAAACGCCGTGTTGGCACAGAAATCCTTGTGGGCCTCCGTCACGAGCCGATTGCTCGTGGTGCGGAAGAGCTCCTGAAACTCAGGCCGCACGCAGAGATCCCAGAAGTTCGTGAACACCGGCAGGCTGCCGACGAACGCCAGCCCCGCCTGCCCGAACATCCCCGCCACTTCGCTGAAATAGAAGCTCGTCCAGTGTTCGTTGAGATATTCATGGGCGAGGTAGCGGATATCCTGCTCGAGCAGCCCGTCGACGTAGGCGGCCGCTTTGGGGTTGTCTTCGAAGTAGCGGGCGTGGCGATCGCGGATGAACACGAGATAGGCGAGCGCATCGCGCACCTTCTGCACGCTGTCGCCCTGCCGCAGCTGGGCATACTGCCGGAGAATGCCGCGGATCGGCTGGAGATGGGCCCACCCGGGCATCGAGTTGTAGCTCACGAGCAGGAGCCCGCCCGGCGCCAGCCGCGTGCGGGCGATCGCGAGAATGTCGCGCCGCACTTCGTCGGACACCCAGCTGAACACGCCGTGCAGGGTGATGAACTCGAACGGGCCCAGGTCGGCCGGGAGCCCGGTAAAGTCGGACGTGATCACCCGCGCGTTGCCGAGCCGTGCGGCGGCGATGTCGCGCTCCACGAGGCGTGTGTGATCGGGATTGACATCGACGCCGATGAACTCGCCCTGCGGATTGGCGGCGGCGAGCGTCGTGAACGAGCGACCGAGGCCGCAGCCGAGCTCGAGGTAGCGAAATCCGGCGTCGGTCCGCGGAGGCACGACCCGATTCAGCGAGGCGACATAGCGGAGGGCCAAGGGGGCCATATTCGGATAGAACCCGGGAATGTAGGCCACGTCGGTGATGTAGCCGGCGGCATGCGTCGTCATGGGGACGTGTCTCCTCGGGAGCCGCGGCCAGTATGGCGAGTGCGCTGCTCACGGCAACAGCCACAGCACATGGGCAGTGGGCCAAGCGTCTCGCTTGCCGAGAGTTGGGAACACATTGGCAACCGGGACGGTCGCCCCACGCAGGACGGGCCTAAGCGTCCGCGGTCAA
>CAZDTC010000205.1:0-1639 GCA_964508125.1 uncultured Candidatus Kuenenia sp. | reverse complement strand
ATTGGCAACCGGGACGGTCGCCCCACGCAGGACGGGCCTAAGCGTCCGCGGTCAACTTCCGCCACTTCCGCACGAGCCGGCGCCGCACGCTCGCCGCCGCGGCCGGAAGCCGATGTAGCCCAAGCGCCCGCGCCGCAGTCCGCCGCCTGGCCACGGGCTCGATCGGCGTCTCGAAGATCGTCGTGAACCGCTCGAGGATCGCGCCGGCATCGGCACAGGCTGGCACGCGATTGCCGCGCAGCCATGGACGGGCGAGGAGTTCCTCATGGAGCCGCGGATCCCGATCCACCGCCACGACCCGCTCGACGAGATCGTCGAGCGAGCGCCGCGTGAGCGGCCCCTGATCGTGCACCGAGAGAAAACTCCGCGTGTCGAAGTCGCTGCCCACGAGTGGATCGCCCCAGTGGATCGGGATCGAGTCGACGAGCATCGGCTCCACGATCTTCTCCGTGGTGTAGCCGGGGTGCGATTCGTTTTCGAAGGCGATCGTGAACTTGTAGTCGGCGAGAAAGGCCCGCTTGTCGGCCACGCGATGCCCGAGCGTGTTCATCACCTTCCCGCCCGAATCGACCGGCTTGTAGCGCGAGAGCTTGCGAAAAAACTCGTTGCGGGCCCGGCAGAGCGGGTTCGAGACCACGAACGCACAAAACTTCTTCTTGCGGGCAAGCACGGCGGCAGGATCGGAGCCGGCGGGCTTCACGAGCGCCTCGGGGGCCACGTACAACGGCCAGTGGGGCAGGCGGAAGTGCCGCGAGTGGGCCGTGTGCTCGAACGTGAACGCCCAATCGCAGGCCTGCCAGTCGGGCGCCAGATTCTCACCGGTGTAAAAAATCCGCACGCAGTCGTGGCGAAGAAACTCCTTTCGCCGCCGGCCCACACAGGCATAGACGACGTAATCGGGCCGGTCGCAAATCTCGAGCCGGTAGCGCCGCTCGAGCAGCCGCGTGAAGAAGTTGTCGCGGGTGTCGAAGCTGTCCCAGAACCCGACAAATTTGATGCGAATCGAAGGACGAGCGTCTGGAACGGCCATGTCCGTGCGCGGGCGAATGAGCGACGCGCGATAAGTGGGGCAAGCGTCCCGCTTGCCATAGAGCCTGCAACCCTACCGCACCGGCACCAGCGGCGGATCGGAGAAGGGGGCCGGCCTGGCCGGAGCGAGCGGCTGGAGCGCGGGGGCCGGCGCAGGCGCTGCCACGGGCGCTTGCACCGGCACCGGCGCCTGCACGGGCGGCGCCACCGCCGCCTGCGGCACGGCCGACACGCGGGCTGCAGGCTGAGCCGCCTGGGCCGAGCGGGCGTTCAGGGTGTCGACCAATTGCTGGACCTCGGGCCGGATGCCGAGACCGCGGTTTTGAAACACGTCGGCCGGCGTGACGCCGAACCGTCCGTAGAGCATCGAGTTGGCGTTATTGTCGACCGAGATGTCGGAGCCGCCGAGCGACACGCCGAGAAACAGGCCGCGGCTGCGGGCGTAGGAATAGATTTCGGCGCCGAGGCGGGCGTCGGTGCCGGCATTGGCCTGGCGGCCCACCGGGCCGGCGGCGATCGAGGCGTCGGCGCCGAGCGTCACTTTCTGCCCGTTGAGGATGCCCTCGAGGCTGCGCGGCGTGGCGAAGACCAGCACGATGTCGGCCGCCTG
>CAZDTC010000204.1:0-4841 GCA_964508125.1 uncultured Candidatus Kuenenia sp. | reverse complement strand
GATCGGCCCTTGGTAGGTGGTGCCGTAGGTGAAGCCACCCACGTTCTTGAAGATCGGGCACACGTTCAGGCAGGCCCCGCAGCGGATGCAGTGGAGGCTGTCGCGCTGCTCCGGGTCGGCGAGGATCGCCGACCGCTGGTTGTCGAGGAGTACAAGGTGCATCTCCTCGGGGCCGTCGACCTCGCCGTCACGGCGCGGGCCCGAGTAGAGCGTGTTGTAGCAGGTCATGGGCTGGCCGGCCCCCGCCGTGGCGAGCATCGGCAGGAGCACGGCGAGGTCGTCGAGGTGCTCCACCACCTTCTCGATGCCCGAGATCGCGATGTGCATCCGCGGCAGGGCCACGGTGAGCCGGGCGTTGCCCTCGTTCTCCGTGATCGAGATCTGGCCGGTTTCGGCGACGAGGAAATTCGCCCCGGTGATCCCCACGTCGGCGTCGACGTAGAGCCGGCGCATGTGCCGGCGGGCGATCATCGTCAGCTCCTCGGGGCTGTCGGTGGGGGGCGTGCCGAGGTGCTTGCCGAAGAGTTCGCTGATCTCGTCACGGCGAACGTGCATGCAGGGGAAAACGAAGTGATAGGGCGGCTCGCCGCGCAACTGCTGGATGAACTCACCGAGATCGCTCTCCACCACGCCGTAGCCGTCCTGCTCCATGGCGGCGTTGAGGTGGATCTCCTCGCTCGTCATGCACTTGCTTTTGATGACGGCCTTCGCCTTCGCCTTGCGGAGGAGCCCGAGCACGATGCCGCGGGCCTCGTCGGCGTCGCGGGCCCAGTGCACGATGCCGCCATTGGCCTCGAAATTCGCCACGAACCGGGGAAGCAGTTCATCGAGCCGGTTCACGGCCGACCACTTGGCCAGACTGGCCGCGTCGCGGGCCTGTTCCCAGTCTCGGTAGCGGGCCTTTTGGGTGTCGCGGCTGGTGTAGTAGCCGCCCAAGGCCTTGCGAACGAAGGCCCTGTGCCCCGTGTCGCGGACGTGCTCCGCGGCATCGTGGAGAAACTGCTTTTTGGCCACACGATCGGAGGCCGGCGAGCTGGTCGCGGAGGTCGGAATGCTATGGGTGCTCATGCGGCGGGCCTTCGACCGACATAGTAGCATGGTGACGGAGAGGGCAGCGGTCGCAGGCCTGGCACATGGCATCCATTCCGGTCAGTGAGCATTTTTACATTTGGGGGGCGGTGTGGCTCGTGCTGACCACGGCCTGGGCCGCCGCCTGCGTCTGGGTGGACCGCGATGCGGAGGAGGTTTTTGGACGCGGCATGCCGTGGACACTGATCTTCGCGGGGCTCGGGACGGTGTTTTTTCTTGGGAGCCTACGATTCGGTCTTTCGGCCGTGAATGTGATGCTGCCGGCGCTGGTCGGCCTCGTCGCGTGGTATGCATGCTGGCGCGATCTCAACTCACCGGCGCCGAGTCGGATCCTGCCGAAGCAATGCGACGGCCTCGTGCGCTTGCTGGCTCAGGCCTGCGGCCGCGGCGAGGCGCTTGCCACGGCAACCCGGCCGCAGGTGGGGGCCGTCGGCTCCGCCGCCCCGACACTCGTGCTGCTCAAGAAGGACGGCAAGCCGTTCGACGGCCGCGACGCGGGCCAGCGTGTCGACGGCGAGACGTCCGAGGCGATCACGTCGGTGCAGCGAATCCTCACCAAAGCCATCCACCTGCGTGCGACGGACGTGCATCTCGAGCCCAAGACCGGCGACGACGTGCTGGTGCGGTATCGCATCGACGGGATCATGCAGAATGCCGGCACGCTGGCCGGTGCGGCCGGCCGGGCGACCGTCTCGGCGCTGAAGGTGCTCGGCGACATGGACATCGCCGAGCGGCGCCGACCCCAAGACGGCACGTTCGCGGTGGTGTTCGATCGTCGCAAGTTCGACATCCGGGCCGCCTCCGGGCCGACGAACTTCGGCGAGAAGATCGCGCTGCGCCTCCTCGACGCAGACGGAGGGATCGTCAAACAGGGGCTCGGCTCATTTGGCATGGGCACCACGGTGCTGGAGAAGTTGCGGGAAATCATCCACCGGCCCCACGGCATGCTGATCGTCTGTGGCCCCACGGGCTCCGGCAAGACGACCACGCTCTACGGCGCGCTTGGCGAGATCGACGTCTTTTCCAGGAACATCGTCACGATCGAGGATCCGATCGAATATCGGCTCGACAACATCTCGCAGACCGCCGTCAACGTCGCCGCCGACCTGACATTTGCGAAGATTCTGCGAAGCGTGCTCCGGCAGGATCCCGACGTGATCCTGGTGGGAGAGATCCGCGACAAGGAGACGGCCGAGATCGCGATGCAGGCCGCCCTCACCGGCCACTTCGTGTTCACCACGCTCCACGCCAACGACACGGCCACCACCGTCACCCGCCTGCTCGACATCGGCATCGACGCGACGCTCATCCAGTCGGCCGTGACGGCCGTACTCGGCCAGCGGCTCGTACGCGTGCTCTGCGACAAGTGCAAGGAGCCCTATAAGCCGACGCCCGAGTTCCTCAGGTCGGCCGGTATCCCGGCCGACAAGGTCAATGTCTTCTACAAGGAGAAGGGCTGCCCCGGCTGCAACGGTACCGGCTATCGCGGCCGAACCGGTGTGCACGAACTGATGGTCGTCGACAAGAGCATCCGCGACCTGCTCGTGGGGCGGCCCTCGATCCAGGCGATCCGCGAGGCAGCCCGCAAGGGTGGCATGCGCAGCCTCCAGGAGGCCGGCCTCCAGAAGGTGATCGCCGGGATCACGAGCGTGAACGAGGTGGTTCGCGTCACCAAGGCTTGAAGAGCATCCTCACTCTCTTAACCATGCACCCCGCACCGTTTCACGCCTCGTGGCTCCCGCTGGCTGCCACGCCTCTGCAACCCCTCGGCGCTCCGCTCGTGCTCGGGCTGGTGGCGGCGCTCGCCGTCTACGGCTACCGGCAGGGCCTGTTCCTCGCGACGCTCGCCGGCCTGCATGCGCTGGCGGCGAGTGTTGCCGCGCTCGGTCTGACTGGCCCGGTGGCGGCGTGGCTCGAGCTGGCCGACGTGCCGCGGCACTACGCACTTCCAGCGGCCTTCCTCGGTGTGTTGATCGCCGCCGCGGTCGGTATCCGTGTCGCGATCGCAGCGGTGATCCCGCCCGACGCCGTCCGCCTGCCGCCGCGCATCGATCAGGTCGGCGGCCTGATCGTCGGCGGCCTGGCCGGCCTGATCGCCGCCGGCGGCGTGCTCCTCGCGCTTTCGATCGCGCCGGTACCGCCCACGTGGCGGATCGACGGAAGCAGACTGTCGCTTGACATGGGGTCGCGCGTGATCGATGTGTTCTCCCGCTGCCTCGGCGTCGACCCCAAGACGCGGGAAGTGCTCCTCCGCGGTGAGCCGGGCGTGCCGCCTGCGGCCGGGCAGCCGGCGACCCGCCCCGCGTGGAGCGAGCTGTTTGTCGATGCCGACGGGAGTCTGGCCCGAGACGACGGCGAGCCCTTCCTCGATAGCGATTCGAATAACGCCTTCACGCCCGAACTCACAGCCGCCGACACCAACGGCAACGGCCGGCGCGACATCGGCCTGCTCGAGCACTACCGCCTGGGACAATGGCTCCCGCTGACGACGCTCCAAGCCCCCGTCCTGACGAGCGATGACACTGCCTACGTCACCGACGGAGTGCCGGAGGACACCGTCGTGTATCAAGCCACCGCCACCGATGCCGATCCGGGCGACGCGATCGCGTATTCGCTGAAGCCCGATCAGGGCGATGATGCTGCCCTTCTGACGATCGACGCGGCCTCCGGAGCCGTCACGGCCAAGAGCCCACCCGATCGGGAACTGCGCAAGGTTTATGCCTTCACCGTGGTCGCCACGGACAAGGCCGGCCTTTCCGCCGAGCGGCCAGTTACGCTGCACGTGACGAAGAAACTCAAATCTGACCGTGAGCCATCCCCCGGGGAGTAGGTGCAGAAACGCTGCCGGCCCGTGGGGCGACCATCCCGGTTGCCAATGCGGGCCCAACTCCTGGCAAGCGAGACGCTTGCCCCACCCTAACCAGCCGTCGCCAGCACCTCGGCGAGATGGATCGTGCGCGGTCGAGGGCCGCCCGGAGGCATGTTGCGCGAGAGCCAGCCATCGAGTTGCAGCTGACACGACGGATCGCTCGACACGATGTACTCGCATCCCGTGCGGGCGAGCGATCCTCCCTTCACCTCGGCCATGGCTGTCGAGATCATCGGAAACTTCACGCTGAAGAGTCCACCGAATCCGCAGCAGCTCTCCGGCTCGTCGCACTCCACGAGTTCCAGATCGCGGACGTGGCGGAGAAGCTCCCGGGGGGCGTTTCTGATCCGCAGTTCGCGCAGGCCGTGGCACCCGTCGTGGTAGGTGACGCAATGCGGAAACCGGGCCCCGACGTCGGTGACGCCCAGTTTCTCGACGAGGAACTCACCGAACTCGAACGTCCGGGCCGCGAGGTCCAGCGCCCGCGTCTCTTCGGGCTGCCCCTCGAAGAGCTGGGGATAAAACACCCGCATCATGGCCACACACGATCCGCTCGGGCCCACGACGGCCTCGGCCCCATCAAACACATCGAGCGCCCGCCGGGCCACCTCCCGCGCCTCATCCCAGTAGCCCGCGTTGAAGCTCGGCTGGCCACAGCAGGTCTGGGCGGGGCGAAACTCGCAGGTGTGCCCGAGCCGCTCGAGCACGGAGACCACCGCCATCCCCACCTGAGGCGTCATCTGATCGACGAAGCAGGGGATGAACAGATTGATTCGCATGGCAATGACAGGCTGAAGCCTGTCCTACTTTTTCATGGCGCGCACGAGCGCTGCGCCCATGTCGGCCGGGCTCTCCGCCACCTCGATGCCGGCGTCGCGGAGGG
>CAZDTC010000203.1:0-4885 GCA_964508125.1 uncultured Candidatus Kuenenia sp. | reverse complement strand
TGCGCCGGCTGTGTGCGCACGAGGAGGGAGTTGATGTCGGCGATCTTCACGTCGCCGATCAGGCCGAGCAGCACTCCCATGCGCACCCGCGACAGCAACTGCATCGTCTCCTCTGCGCTGATCGTCTGGGCGGTGCGCAGGATGCCGTAGGCCCGGCTCACCTGGTCGTGCACGTTTTGCTGTGTCTCACGCACGAGAAACTCGCGGGCGCGCCGCTCGTAGTCGATGAGCACCGGGACGACGTCGCCCACCTGCTCGACGAGTTGCTCTTCGGTGCGGCCGAGCGTGGTTTGGTTTGAGATCTGGTAGAAGTCGCCCATCGCCTGCGAGCCCTCGCCATAGAGGCCGCGCACGGCGAGCGAGATCTTGTGCAGGCTGCGAAACACCTTGTCGATCTGCCGCGTGATCACGAGCGCGGGCAGGTGGAGCATCACGCTCACGCGGATTCCGGTGCCGGCGTTGGTGGGGCAGGCCGTCAGGTAGCCGAACCGCGGATGAAACGCATAGGGCACCGCCTTCTCGATCGCATCGTCGACCGCCTTGATCTGCTGCCAGGCGCCGGCGAGATCGAGGCCGCTGTGCATGCACTGAATGCGCAGATGGTCCTCTTCGTTGACCATCAGGCTCACCTGCTCCATGTGGTCGATCGCCACGCCGCGGGCTCCTTGGGCATCGGCGTGCTCCCGGCTGATGAGCTGACGCTCGACGAGGAACTGCCGGTCGATCTCCTCGAGCCGGCCCACGTCGATGTATTCGAGCCCCTCGCCGAGCGGAGTGCTTGCGATCTGCTCCCTGAGGAACCGTTCCACCTCGATCCGGTCCTGCTCCGAGGCCCGGCTCACGAAAGGGTAGTGCGCCACGTTCCTGGCCAGCCGCACCCGACTGCTCATGACGATGTCCGACTCGGGGCCCGTGCCACGCAGCCACTCGCCGATCGACTGGGTCAACGAATCGATCTTCATGCATCCTCCCCAGGTGCGTGGCCGCCGCCGAGCCATCGGTCTTCGACGGCGCGGATCGCGTCGCGCTGTTCCGTGGCCTTCTCATAGTCCTCGCAGGAGATCGATTCCTTCATCTCCTTGCGCAGGCCGATCACGGCCGTCAGTTCCTCGGTGCCCTCCGGCAGACCTTCGGCCGTACGCGAAGGCCGTCGGCCGGTGTGTTCCGTCGCCCCGTGGATGTTCGAGATCAGCGGCTCGAGTTCCTTTTCGAACTGGACGTAGTCGTGCGGGCAGCCCAGCCGCCCCTGGTTGCGAAATTCGAAGAATGTGATGCCGCACATCGTGCACGCCCGCTGGTCGAGCAGGGCCAACTCGTCCGCGGTCTGCCCGACGCCGAGCGGTCCCGACAAGGCTCCACCCGTGGGCTTCTCCTCCCCTTCATCCTCGGCTCCTTCGGCCGCCACCTCCGACTGGTTCAGATAGCTGCGGGCGTGGTCTTCGCAGAGGTGCAACTCCCGCACGGCCCCCGACTCGAGTTCCGTGATGTGGAACACGGCCTGCTTGTCGCAATGCTGACATTTCATGGCACCCTCGTGAAGTCGCCGCGGACGAGCCCGGATTCCCGGGCCCCATCACCGCGGTCAATCATAGCAGCCGGCACCGCCGTGGCGCGCGGACTGGCGACGAGCGGGCCGAATGGGCCGTTCTTGTTGCCCCGCGCGGCGCCGGATAGTCTCGCACCACCGGCCGATGCCGCGGCCGGTGGTTTCCGCACATGATCGCCTGCCGATGACGCACCTCCCCGACGCCAAGCGATTCGCGCATCTCGCCCACGAGGGACGGTTTGTGCCTGTCTATCGCCGCCTGTTCGCCGACGCGCTCACGCCACTCTCCGCCTTCGCCCGAATCGATGGCGGGGCATGCGGCTGCCTCTTCGAGAGCGTGGTGGGCGGGGAGAAGGTGGGCCGCTACAGCTTTTTGGGCGCCGATCCGTTCATGGTGCTCGAGGCCCGGGGCACGACGGTGCGGGTGAGCCGCGGGGGCGTGACGGAGTCCCTCGAGTGCCCCGATCCCCTCGAGGAACTGCGGCGGCGGATGGACGAATTTCGCCCGGTGCGGTTGCCCGAACTGCCGCCATTCACCAGCGGTGTCGTCGGCTTCGCGGCCTACGACTCGATTCGCTATGTCGAAAAACTTCCCAACGCGCCGCCCGATGACCTCGGCCTGCCCGACCTGTGCTTCGCGTTTTATGACCGGCTGCTCGTATTCGACAACGTCACGAAATCGCTCGACGTCGTCGTGCTCGCCCGGATCGACGATGCGTCGCCCGAGGGCCTTGCCCGGGCTCGGGCCGAAGCCTGCAGCCGCATCGATGCCACGATCGCCGAACTCACGCAGCCGCACGACTGGCCCGCGCCGGCCGACATCGGCCCCCGCCACGAGCCCCGTTCCCTCGCCGACGGCACGGCCACGACCACCTTCCCGCCTGAGGCGTTCACGGCCGCCGTCGAGCGGGCCATCGAATACATCCGGGCCGGCGACGTCTTCCAGGTGGTGCTCAGCCGGCGACTCGACATTCCGTTCACCGCGCCGCCGCTCGAACTCTATCGCACGCTCAGGGTCGTGAACCCGAGCCCGTTCATGTTCTTCCTCCGTACGCCGTCGGTCACGCTCGTCGGCAGCTCTCCGGAGATCATGGTGCGGGTGGTGGACGACGAGATCACCGTGCGGCCGCTCGCCGGCACGCGGCCCCGGGGGGCGTCGGAAGAGGAAGACCGGCTGCTTGCCGAGGCACTGCTCGCCGACCCGAAGGAGCGCGCCGAACACGTGATGCTCATCGACCTCGGCCGCAACGACGTGGGTCGTGTCTCGCGGATCGGCTCGGTGAGACTGAGCGACGTGATGTCGATCGAGCGCTACAGCCACGTGATGCACCTCACGAGCAACGTGACGGGCCGGCTCGCGCCAGGCATGACGGCCTTCGATGCGTTGCGGGCCTGCCTGCCAGCGGGCACGGTATCGGGCGCGCCGAAGATCCGCGCGATGGAGATCATCGACGAGCTCGAGCCCGTGCGCCGCGGCCCCTACGCGGGTGCCGTCGGGTACATCGACTTCGGCGGTGCGATGGACACATGCATCGCCCTGCGGACGATCGTCGTCGCAGGGGGCCGGGCCCACGTGCAATCCGGCGCCGGCATCGTGGCCGACAGCGTGCCGGCAAGTGAGCTGCAGGAGACGATCAACAAGGCGAAGGGGCTGCTCGTGTCGATCGAGATGACGGCCGACCGGCTCGCCCGTCCGCCCGCCAGGCCATGATCGGCTTCCTCCATGCGACGCTCACGCTCGGCGACCGCCCCGCCCTCGACGGCGTGTCGTTCGAGGTGTCGGCAGGGCAGACGGTCGCCATCATCGGCCGCACGGGTGCGGGAAAGTCGACGCTCCTCGCCGCTGCGGCGACCGCATTGCCGCTGTCCGGGGGCGATATCACGGTGGGCGGTCACTCGGTGCGCCGCGATGCCGCGGCCGTCCGCCGGCTGGTCGGATACGTGCCGGCCCGGCCACCGGCATGGCCTCCCGCCCGCGTCGGTGAATTCCTCGACCTGTCCGCGCTCTCGGCGGGCCTCGTCGGCAAACCGCTCCGCATGGCCGTGGCCAAGGCTCTCGATCTCGCCGGCCTCGCCGGACGCGCCGCCGATCCGATCGAGACGCTTGCCGATGCCAGCGGGCGCCGGCTCCTCCTCGCCCGGGCGCTGCTCCATGATCCGCAGGTGCTCCTGCTCGACGACCCGTTCACGGCGCTCGATCCGTCGGAACGATCGGCCGTCGCGGAAATCGTGGGCGACGCCCACCTGATGGGCCGCACGGTCCTTGCCGCCATCGACGACGCCGACGTGCCTGCGTGCTTCACGCACCTCGCGATGCTCGACGCGGGCCGGATCACGGCCTCGGGCCCCGCCGATGTCACGGCATTCGCCAACGGCCGGCGGTTCACGTTTCGCCTCACGTGCCTCGGCCGCGCCGACGACGCGGCGCAGGCCATGCGGCCCCTCACGGCCGATGCCCGCGCGGTCGATTTCGACCATGCCGAGGCCACGATCGATCCGGTTCTCATCCCCGGCTCACGGCTCGTGGCCGCTGCCGTTGCCGCGGGCATCCCGGTTGAAGCTGCCGGCTTCAAGCCCGCTTGGACTGCGCAACTCCTGAGGTGATCACGCCGCGTCGTTCCAGGCGCGGCGCACCTCGCCGAGACCCTCCACGCACAGGTCGTAGTCGCGACTGAGCCGCTCGAAGAGGAGCCGCTCCTCCGCTGCATCGTCGGGTTCGAGCGTGCTCGCGAGCCAGTAGGCCTGCTTGCCCGCCGCACGAAAGTCGACGAACTGGTCCGCCCGGCCCGGCTTGCGCAGCCGCTCGACCGCTTCCGGATAGAGCCCGCTCCAAAACAGCGTGTAGTCGCCGACGTGGCGATACTCGGCGAGGGCTGCGTCCGGGGCATGGTCGCGGGCCGCCACCATCAGGGTCGCGACGTCGGTCGCGCCCTCGCCGGCAGGTGATGCCACCAAGGCATCATGCCGGAGAAATCGCACGAGCAAGACGGCGACATAGTCGACGAGCGGCGGATCGACCACACCCAGCCGGGCGTGGAACGCATATTCCGTCAACCCTCGGAAGAACCGATCGATATCGGATGGATCACGGGCGGCAAACATCCAAGCCTCGCACGAAAGGTGCGCCAGCTATCTTTGCTACGGACGGTTATAGCCTGCGGTTCTCGGCCGACACCAGCGGAATCCGTGGCCTGCATGGACGGGGCGGTCGCGACACTCAGCCGCAGGCCGACGCGAGATCGGCGACGAATCGTTCGACCTTGGCGAGCGTCTCGCTCTGGTTCGTGGCGGCCGATTCCGCCACGAGCCGCACGAGCGCCGAGCCCACGATCACGCCGT
>CAZDTC010000202.1:0-4890 GCA_964508125.1 uncultured Candidatus Kuenenia sp. | reverse complement strand
AGCTGCCGCTCGAGTTCGCGGACGGTGATCGAGTCGTCGACGACCAGGATCCGCTTCCGTTGTCGTGACTGCTCGGCCAGCTTCTCGAACTCCACCCGCGAGAGCCGCCGGCCCATGAGCACGTTGTCGATCGACCGCACGAGGTCCTCGACGTCGACGATCAGCACGGGATTACCGTTCTCGAGCAGCGACGCGCTGTTGATGTTGGGGACCTTCCCCAGCCGGCGGTCGAGCGGGCGGACTTCGAGGTCGCGTTCGCCGAGGAAGGCGTCGACGATCATGCCGAATTGCTGCCCGCGGTCGCTGATCACCACCACCGGCATGGGGTCGGCCGGCTGGCCGCGGTCCGGCATTTCCAGGATCTGCGCCGCCATCACCAGGCCGATCGACACGCCGTCACGATCGAAATACTGCCGGCCCTCCACGGTGCGCACGTCGGCGTGGCTGCACTGCAGGATCGTGTCTATGCGGGTCAGCGGGAAGGCGTAGGGCTCCCCGCCGATGTCGACCAGCAGAGCGCGGATCACCGACATCGTGATCGGCAGTTGGAGCGTGAACACGGTCTGGCGGCCGAGCTGCGTGGCCACGCGGACGGTGCCGCCGACGCCCTTCACCATGCTCTGCACCACGTCGAGGCCGACGCCGCGGCCCGAGATTTCCGTGACGTGGTCCTTCGTGGAAAAGCCCGGCAGGAACAGGAATTCGAGCAACTCGAGCTCCGACAGCTGCCCGGCCACCTGCGGGGCGACGAGGCCCCGGGCGACGGCCTTGGCGCGGAGCTTCTCCACGTCGATGCCGCGGCCGTCGTCGGTGAGCGTGATGTGCAGCATGCCGGCCCGGTGGCGGGCCTCGAGGCGGATCGTGCCGACGGGCGGCTTGCCGGCAATCTCCCGCTCCGATGGTGTCTCCAGCCCGTGGTCGAGGGCGTTGCGGATCAGGTGTGAGAGCGGGGCCTCGAGCTTGTCGAGAATGTCGCGGTCGACGCCGGTCTGCTCGCCGCGCACCTCGAACCGCACCTGCTTGCCGAGAGTGCGGCTGATGTCGCGGACGAGCCGGGGGAAGCCCCGGATTCCGTCGGCCAGCGGCCGCATCCGACTCACGATGACTTCGTGGTGGAGGCGATTCGACAGGTCCTCGTTGCGGCGGGCGAAGCTCTCGAAATCGTCGAGCTGCTTCATGAGTCCCGTGAGGCAGACGTCGGCCCGTTCACGAACGCGGGCCAGCATGCCGAGGAGCGGCGGTGGCAACCGCGCTTCGTCGGCCTTGAATCGCTCCTCGGCGAGGGCGACGGTGTCGCAGAGCTCGACCTGCGCGGCCCGCAGCGCGAGGAGCGCGTCGACGAACGGGCGGAGTTGACGCGTCTCCACGAGCGACTCGCCGGCCAGGCCGACGAGCCGCGTGAGGCTGTCGGCCGACACCCGCACCACGCGGTCGGACTGGTCGAGCGGCTTGGCGGCGGTCTGCTGGGACGGCGGCGATTCCGCGGGCGGCGGGGAGACAGTGCGGGCGGGGGCGGCTGCGACGGCAGGCGTCGGGGGTGCGGGCGGGGGCGGTTCGGGGGCGCCGCCGGCCGGCGGCGCGGCGGTCACGACGGGAGCGGGCTGCACCTCGCCCGGGGCGGCGAGCAAGGCGGCGAGTTTGTCGCAGAGCGCGTCGGCATCGGCGGCCCAGCGACTTTCGGGCGCGAGGGCGTCGTCAGCCTTGGCGATCGACGAGAGAAAGTCGACGCTCGCGAGCAGGAGATCGACGTGCTCCGTCCGCACGTGGAATCGCCCTTTGCCGGCCGCGACAAAGCAATCCTCCATGGCATGCGCCACGCGCACCGCAGGATCGAGGCCCACGATGCGGGCGGCGCCCTTCAGGGAATGCGCCGCCCGCATCATCGCCTCGATCGTCGCCGGAGACCGTTCCAATTCCTCCACGGCGAGGACGCCGGCGGAGAGGACGGCCGTCTGGCTTTCCGCCTCGAGCCGAAACAGCTCCAGCATCGAGAATCCGCTCAGGTCGTCCGCCACGTGATCCTCCTCCGCCTTACCGCGAGATCTGCTCGTCGAGGCCGGCGAACAGGCGGCCCTCGTCGAGCAGCCCGACCGTCCGCTCCTGCCACTCGAACAGCGCCTGGCAGAACCGGTTGTTCGCCTGGCTCACCGTCGACGGCACCGCCCGCATCGCCGAACGCACGACGCGTTGCACACCACCCACCTCGTCGACGCCGCACACCCAGCGGCCGCCCGAGGCGTCGCCTCGGTCGACGACGAGCAGCCGCCCGGCGGACGGCCCTTCCGCCGCTTGGTGGACGACGGGCGGCCGCCCTTCGATCCCCAGCAGGGCGGGGAGTGCCACGCAGAGCTGCAGCTGGCCGCGGATGTTCACCAGTCCCTCGAGCACCCCACCGGTGCGGTGCGGCACGCGGTGCAATGGCCGCGCTGTCGTAATCTCGACGAGCGTCGTCGTGGGCAGCGCGAGCCACTCCCTGCCGAGGCGGAAGATGAGCACGCTCAGCGCATCCGGGTCGGCGATGATCTCCGGCTCCTCGAGAATCCGGCTCCACTCCTCGAGGTAGCCTTCCGGCGGCTCGCGATCGAAGAACGTGCGGGCCGCTTCGGCGAGGACGGGGCAGTTGCGGCAGTGAACGTAGGTCTCGAGTTCCGGGCAGCTCCGGTCGCCGGTGACGCCGATCCGACGCCAGCATTCCTCCATCGGGGCTACGAGCCGCGGAGCGACGTGGTTGGGGCTGACGGTGTTCATGGCGCGGCCTGGCGGGCGAGGATGCGGGCGGCCGACTGTCGATACGTCTCGGCCATCACGATGTCACCGCGCTGAGCGGCGAGAAGGGCCAGAGCAAGCAGCGCCTCGTCATGGGTGGCGTCGAGATAGAGCGTCTTGTGGAAGCAGGCTTCGGCCCGGTCCGGGTCGCCCGCCGACTGGTGAAGGATTCCCATCAGGAAGAACAGTTCCGGAGCGGGGCCGACCTCCCGAGCGTGTGCCTCGCAAAGGGCGAGGGCGGCGCCGAAACGCCGCGCGTTGGCGAGCGAACCGGCCTCGCGCAGGACGTCCTCCAGGGTGGCGCGCGACGCCGGCGCCGGCTCGGGGCGTGATGCGGCCGCGGCAGGGCGGGACGCACGCGGCGGGGCGGGGCGGGGAGGCTTCGTTCGGGCCGGGGGCCGCTGCGCTGCGGCATCCCGCGGCGCGTGCACCCCGCGGCGCAGGGCGAACACCGAATGGTCGCCTGCCGGGATCCAGTCACCCTTGATGATCGGCGGCTCGGCCGCACCGAGCACGAGCAGGCCCTCGGCGGCGGTGAGCCGATCGAGCGATCCTACGACGCGTGCCCGGGACTCCGGCGTGAGATAGATCAGCAGGTTGCGGCAGAACACGACGTCGTACGGCCCGCGGCCGGAGGCCAAGGCCTCGGCGACGAACGCCTCATCCAGAATGTTGGCGCGGGTGAACCGCACGAGCCCGCGCACCCGCTCGTCGAGCACCGCCGCCGAGCCGTCGCGGCGAAACCAGCGGTCGCGGAAGGCAAGGTCGGCGTTGCGAAACGCATTGGCGGAATAGCGGGCCGCGCGGGCCCGCTCGAGCGCCACCGCACTGATGTCGACCGCGTCGATCGAGAACTGCTCCGGCTCGAGGCCGGCGTCGAGGAGCCCCATCGCCATCGAATAGGGTTCCTCTCCTCCGGCGCAGGGAACGCAGAGGATGCGGATCGGCCCCCGGCCCGGAAGCGCGGCCCGCGTGGCGGCGAAGCGGCACACGAACGCGAACACCTGCGGATCGCGGAAAAACCAGCTCTCGCCGACGACCACTTCCTCGATCAGGCGATCCCGCTCCGCGGAGTCGGCCGCCGCCTGCTCGAGCGCGGCGGCCGGGCTGTCGAGACCGAGCGCCTCCATGCGGATGCGTACCGCACGGGCGATCGCAGCCTGGCCGATGGTGTCGGGATCGAGGCCGATCCAGCGCGTGAGCAACTGCTCTGCGGTGGGGATGGGGCCCGGGTCGCGGGGCGTCGTGCGCGTCATGGCGCGTGGGCTCCGGTGACCGTGGCGACGAGCTCCGTGAGCAGGTCGTGCGGAAGCAGCCTCTCCACCACGACCATCTGCACGGTTCGGCCTTCGAGCCGCAGGAGCCTGCCAAGAAAGGGGGCGCGCTCGCCGTCGACGGTGCAGACGGCCTCACCTTCGGGCAACCTCTGGATGGAGATCACGTTGTCGGCGACGAGTCCCAGGCGGGCGCGATGAGGCGGATCGGCGGCCTCTGCGGCCGCGCCCTCCGGCCCGGGCAGTGGAAATTCGACGACGATCACGCGGGTGCTCAATCGCTGCACGGCCGGATCGGTCGCCGGCGCCCCGAAGCGCTGGGCGAGATCGACCAGGGGCACGAGATGGCCGCGATACGTGAACACGCCCGGCACGAAGGGAGGCAGGAGCGGGATGGGCCGCGCGGGAACCCGGGGCAAGACTTCGAGCACCGTCCTCGAGGGAATCGCGTAGGGCTGGCCGGCGACGGTGAACGTGAGGATTTGCATGGGGCTCCGCCCGCATCAGACCGTGAAGCGGGAGACCTCCTCCTTGAGGTCGCCGACGGCCTCGCGCAGGTGGATCGTGGCGTTGTTGAAGTCGTCGAGCGAGGCGGCCGTGCGCGACGCTCCTTCCGCGAGGCGGACCATCGCCTCGCGGATCTGGTCCGCCCCCTGCGACTGCGCCTTCATGCCCTCGGTCACCTGGCCGAAGCGGCCGGAGATTCCCTGCACGGCCTCGATGATCCCTCCGAGCTTCCCGGAGATCTCGGCGATCTCCTGCACGCCTCCACGCACCTGCTCGGAGAACTTGTCCATTTCCATCACGCCCGCCGATACGGCGTATTGCATCTCCTTCACCATCCGCTCGA
>CAZDTC010000201.1:3785-4898 GCA_964508125.1 uncultured Candidatus Kuenenia sp. | reverse complement strand
GCCCGGTGGTAAAGCTCCTGCTGCACCTTCTCGATCTGCGGCTTCATCTGCAGCGCCACGAGTGGATCCGACACGTTGGGGTCGGGGCTCGTTCGCAGAACGTCCTGGTTGTAGTCGGAGAGATTCCCCAGGATCGGGGCGAGTTGTGGATCGCCGCCGCGGCTCGAGATCGCGTGGTACTGCCCCATCAGCTCCTCGCCGATGCGGCGGGGATCCACTTCGCTCTCGTACCGCAGGTCGGCGGCCTTCTGCCGGCCGGTGTAGGTGGCGAGTTTCTCTGGAGTGGGGAACTGGTCGCGAGAGAGGTAGACGCCCGGGCCCGGGCGGAACTGGGGCAGATCCGCGTCCGAGAGCGTGGCGTCCATCACGTCCTCGGGATCGAGCCCGTAGTCGTCGATCAGCGACCCCAGGATCAAGTCCTGCTTGCGACCCCGTGTCGAATACTCATAGGGTCTGGCCGTAGCGAGCGGCAGGGCACGGCCGTCGAAGTTGCCGGCGTTGTACTCGTCCTCGTCGGCCCGCCGATCGATGGCTGCGGCACGAGCCTCGCGCAAGCCTGACTGGGCGCCGGACGGTTTCGGCTTCATGAACGGGAGCGGCTTCTGCTCCAGGGGATTGAAGAAGGCATCCAGCTCGCCACCACGTTCGCCGGCGAGTTGCTGGAGAATCGCCCGCTGCTCGGGCGGCTGGTTGCGGTATGCCTGCGCGTAGGCGCTCACCACTTCGTCGAAGTTCCCCGCTTCGTCGGGCGAGAGCCGCTTCGACTCGTCGATCACCTGCAACATGCTCGAGGCCAAGTCCCGCAGCACCGGCACCTTGGCCGGATCCTTGGGATTCAAGGCCATCTGCCGGGTCAGTTCGTCACCGACAGTCTGAAACGTCTCGGTGGCCCGGTTTGGCGGCATCGGTGGCAGGATGTCGTCTTCGCCGATTGCCCTGGCGTTGTGGCGCAGGAGTTCCGCAAACGAGCCCTTGCCGGCCGGCTCGTTGCCCACGCCGCCACGCAGTTCGGCTTTGGATTTCTTACGAGCCTTTGCCATGCTTCCGGCCCTTGTACTTGGCGATCTTCACGCCGCGGGGTAAGTCGGCACTGGTGACGTTGGGGAGGTTCGC
>CAZDTC010000201.1:0-3685 GCA_964508125.1 uncultured Candidatus Kuenenia sp. | reverse complement strand
GCCTGCTGCACCTGTTGCCGGCCCTGGCTCTGGCCCATGTCCTGCTGCCGCATGAGCTGGGTCCGGTTCCGGTCGAGTTCGTACCCACCTTGGCCGACGCCACGCTGGGCGAGGATGTCGTTGGCCCGGGCCTGCTCGGCCCGCTGCCGGTATTGCTGGCGGTACTGATCCATCGTCGTGGCGAGGTTGTTGCGGCTCATGTCCGCCATGGCCCGCGCGTAGGCGTCCCGCGACGGATCGCCCCGGTATGCCTGGGGATGCGTCGAAACGGCCCGTTTTTGCGAGCCGGAGAACGGGTCGGCGGTGGATATGAGCGACTGAAACATGACCTCGGACTATTTATGGGGGGCTCGGTGGATTTCCGGACCTCTTACGTCTTGATGTAGTAGGGGAGGGCGATGTTCTTGGGCCGTGTCTCGGCGTCCCCGCCCCCGTCGATGGCAACGGTATGGCTGTGGTCGCCCGCGCTGCTCGAAACGCGGTTCGTCCGGCCACCGTCGTTGTTTCCCGCCGCCCACTGCTCTAGGTTCGCATCGATTGCCGTGTACGGCACCAGTACGGTGTGGGTGTGGGCTCCGGTGGTATTCGTCGATCCCGTGAACCCCGTGGTTGGGCGGGCGGTGGCGTATCCCGTCTTCGCCCCAAATGTGCCCGATGCCGTGCCGTCCGAGTTCGTCCCAAAGCCTCGGATGAAGTACCCGCGGAGATCCGGGATGTTGAACGTGGTGGAGCCGTCGCCTGCTCCGTAAAAGGTGGCGATGGCCCCGAAGAGCGCGGCATAGGTCGCGCGGCTCACCGCTCGGCCGTCGCACAAAAGCCAGCCGGATTCGGGCAGAGAGTAGGCGAATGCCATGATGGCGCCGGTCGGGGTGATGCTCTGGACCGGCGGGGTTGCGGCATTGCCCCAAACGAGCACTTGCGCCGTCGAGCCGTCGCTCAGCACCACCGCGCGAGAGTTGAGCCCCCGCACAACGATCTCGATGTTGGTCGCCGCCGCCTGCTCATCGACCGATGCGGTAACGAGGGCTTGGGGAGCACTGACGGTAAGGGGCACGGCCTCGAGCGAGTTGGTGGCTGGCCGAATCCGCAGGTGCGTCCCACTCACGGTTCCAAATGACAGGCTCACCGCAGCTGTGGGCGCACCGTCTTGGATGCCCGACTCGACCTCAACGTACTTTCCACCAGTGACCGTGGGTGTGGAGAGAGGCGGTACCGGCGTCACCGGCTGGGAGTCCTTGTAGGGATGGTCGGCGGTCGGCAGCTCGTAGCGGCCGGGGCTTGAGCGCAGGCGGGCCTGGTACGGCGGCTCTCGCGAGTAATCGAGGTTCGTGAGCAGGTATTTGCGGGTGTCGGAAGTCACCATGCGGAGTTGGTCGGTAGGCGTCGCATCCTGCACGTCGCGTGCGTTCGAGAAGGCGGGGCTGTCGGCATTCGCGAGAGCGTTGGCAATTACCCTGGCCGCAGCGGGCCCGAGCCCGCCGTCGATGAGCGCCTGCACGAGTTGTCCACTGTTAGTTGGCATCGACGACTCCGGACACCTCGAGGCCGTAGAGCAAAGGCTGCGAAGGCGTGGGATCGCCAGCGTTGGCGGGCGCGCTCGAGCAGGTGAGTTCGACCGCTACATGGCGGTCCGCGCCGCCCAGGTCCGCGTAGTTACGGCCGGCGAACTGTGCCTTGGCGACCCCGGTGGCCGATCCCAGCGGGGACCGGGCGGATGCCATGTCGAGCGTGGTCTTTGCGCCGGACGTGTCATGGACGAACCCGGTGCCACGATCCCGGGGCATGACGTTCGACCGCGGCGATATCGAGTTATTGAAATACTCCCGCATCTGCAGCACGTTTGCCGCCTCCGTGGGCCGGTAGATGACCGTCACGCTGCGGTCGACGAGCTGGTTCCGGCGGTCGACGTTGGCATCGTTGACCAGTTCCAGGGCCCCGGTCCGGATCGCGAACGGAACGGTCGCCTCGGGGAAGTCGTTGCTGGCGAGTACAGGAACGCTCGCTGTCGCCGTCGCCGTGGCGTTGCCCGAGACGGTCAGGTTCACCGTCGGCAGGAAGGTCGCACCGCTGTAACTGCCGTACCCACACCCGGGCTGCGACACGATGATCTCGGTGAGGCGGCCATCCTGGACGATGGGGACGAACTCGGCTCCGAACCCGGGCTGGCTCGCCGTGATCGTCGGGGGAGCGGTGTACCCCGAGCCGGGATTGGTGACCGTTACGGTCGCGATGGCACGGTACTGCTGGTCGACGAGTCCGGCGAAGCGGTACACGTCGCCGTCGATCGCTCCGTAGACAGGCTCATCCGGGAACGCAGACGAGCGGCGGAAGTCGCACGCGCTCGTGAGGCCGTTGGGCCAGCTCTCGGTCCACCATGCTTTTTCGATGAGGTTGTAGCACAGGGCCAGATGGGGAGAGGTGGCGTTTGCACCTTTGAGTGCGACGAACGCGCGGAGGATGTTCGTGCGTTGGTCGACCTTGAGAAAACACCGCTGACGGATCGACAGGTCGAGCAGCCCGAGATTGAAGTAGTTGCTGATCGGCTCGCTCAGGCTTTCGACGCTTCCGCTGCGATCCATGACGTAGATGCCCCGCTCGTCCATCGCAAACAGGCGGTTGTCGAACAGATCGAAGCACTGCTGCGACAGGACGCCGCGATGAGCGACGAGCTGGATCGTGGCGTCGACAGTGGGATCGGTGTTGAAGGAGATCGCATAGCAGTGGGAGGACTGCATCGCGAGCAGGTAGGTGGAGAAAGGAACGAGGGCGGTCAGCGAGTCGGTGGACTTCTGGTTGTTCTGAATCGGCAGTTCGTTGATCGCGGGGCAGGACTCGAACTCGTCGTACTCGCTGAAAAGGATCGTGTTCGCATCGGTGCCACTCGTGGACACGGCGTACCACATCCGGTCGCCGTAGGCGGCGCACACGGCCATGTCGTTGCGGGGGATTCCAAACCTGTAGGCGTTGAGGTTCCCGTTCGGCAGCACCACGGGCACCGCCGCGTAGAAGGCGCGGTCGGGGTCGAAGAGCTGCTCGTCGGTGAGCGTATCGCTGCCCTGGATCGTGACCGTACCGCCCTGCACTTTGCCCCACATCTCGAGGCGGTAGAAGACCAGCGACTCGTCGGAACTCGTGCGGAAGAACTCGACGATCGTGGCCCGAGCCGGTGCAGTGACTCCGGGAATCGCCCACTGCATCGTGGTGGGGTTCGGGTTGGCGGTGAACAGCGTGGTGTCGACGTCAGTGATCGGGGAGAAGTCCGAGTAATAAATGGGCCGGGTCATATCGCGGATGGTGGCCGCCGAGTTGGACACAGTCGCCGTTGCTACGGCCGACACCCTCACCTGCGTCCCCGTGATCGAGAGGATGCGAGTCATGAACGGGAGCGAGGCGTTCTCGACGACGAATCCCGGCGCAAGGCCCGAGGTATCCGGGACCGTGATCGTCTGCGATCCGGAGGTCGTTGAGATGGTCCGGTAGGCCACGGCGGTTTCGGACCAGTCGGCGAACCGGAACGCACAGCGGTAGGTGCCCCGCATCGCGGGGCGCAACACCGGCAGGAGCACAGCGGTCTGCGATGAGGCGGTGATCGTCGGTGAACCTGTGAACCCCGCCCCGGGTTGGAGGATGTTGACCTGCGTGATCGCGCCGCCGGATACCACGGCGTCGAGTTTGAGTCCGTAGC
>CAZDTC010000200.1:0-4899 GCA_964508125.1 uncultured Candidatus Kuenenia sp. | reverse complement strand
AACCCCTACCGCGTGCGCCATGCCGACGCGGCCGGCCCGGCGGCGGCGACGCACGCGAGCGTCGCGCTGCCGCAGGCCGTGCGCCGCTACGGAAAATACCTCTGGTTCGACCCTGGCGAGCCGGTGGCTGCGAACCGCTTCATGGAGGTGGTCGCCGACGTCGTCAGGCGCTACGACGTCGACGGCGTCCACATCGACGACTACTTCTATCCCTATCCCGTCGTCGAGGAGGGCCGCGAAGTTCCCTTTCCCGACGACGAGAGCCACGCCCGCGCCGTGGCTGCCGGCGGCCTCGCCGATCGCGACGCCTGGCGGCGCGACAACGTCGACCGCCTCGTGGAACGGCTGTGGCGCGAGGTCAAGGCGATCCGCCCCCGCGTGATCGTGGGCATCAGCCCGTTCGGCATCTGGCGGCCGGGGCATCCGCCGGGCATCAAGGGGCTCGATCAGTTCGCGAAGCTCAACGCCGACGCGCGGAAGTGGCTCCGCGAGGGCTGGCTCGACTACCTCGCCCCGCAGCTCTACTGGCGGATCGACGCGCCGGCGCAGGGCTACGAAAAACTTCTCGACTGGTGGGCCGGGGAAAACGTCCGCGGCCGCGGCCTCTGGCCGGGGCTCTACGCGTCGCGCGTGCGGCGCGACCCGGCGGCAGCGACCTCGGCCGCGGTGTGGGAGGCCGACGAGATCCTCCGTCAGGTGGCCGCCACCCAGGCCCGGGCGGGCGCCAGTGGCACGATCCACTTCAGCATGAAGGCCCTCGCCGAAGACTTCGACGGCGTGGCCACGAAGCTGGCCGCAGGGCCATATGCCGAGCCCGCGCTCGTGCCGGCGATCCGGCCCGCCGAGGGGCCGCTTCCGGGCCCGCCGTCGCTCGCGGCCGACGGGAAAGGTGTCGCGTTCGCGCCGGCGGCCGGCGCGACACCGCCCTGGCTGTGGGTGGTGCGCACGCGGGTGGGAGAACGCTGGGAGTCAGCCTGCCTGCCGGGCCGGCTGCAGACGTATGCGCCGCCCGCCGCGGTCGAGGAGATCCTCGTCTCGGCCGTGGCCCGCGACGGCCGCGAGGGCCCGGCGGTGCGGCTGCCCGTGGCCGCGGGATCGGGGGCGCCGTGAGTGGAGTCGATTTCGGCGATGGCTCCGGTCGGGCGGATCGAGAGACGGCTGCGGGGCCGTGGTGGTGGGTGCCGAGCCTGTATTTTGCTGAGGCCGTGCCGCTGGTGGTGGTTACGTTTCTGGCCACCGTGATGTACAAGCGGCTCGACGTGGCCAACCGCGACATCACGCTCATCGCCGGCTGGCTGTATCTCCCCTGGGTGATCAAGCCGGCCTGGAGCATGTTCATCGAGGGCACTTCGACCCGGCGCCGTTGGACGATCGCGACGGAAGGGCTCGCGGCCATCGCGCTCGGCCTGCTCGCCGCGGCGGTGGGCCTCGCCGACCCGCTCCGGGCCACGGTCGCGGCTTTCGCGGCGATCGCGTTCCTCTCGGCCACCCACGACGTGGCCGCCGACGGCTTCTATCTCGCCGCGCTCGACGATCGCCAGCAGGCATTCTTCGTGGGCATCCGCAGCACGGCCTACCGGATCGCCAACGTCGTCGGCCGGGGCGCATTCGTGATGCTCGCCGGGGCGCTCGAGACGGCGACGGGCGACGTGCGCGCGGCGTGGCAGTGGGTGTATGCCGCGCTGGCCGGCCTGTTTTTGGCGATTGCCGGATACCATGCCGCGGTGCTGCCCCGTCCGGCCGCCGACCGCCGGCATGCGGCCCCGATCCTTTCCCTGGCGGCGCTCGCGGAGCCGGTGGCGAGCTTCTTTCGGAAGCCTGGAATCGTGTCCATGCTCGCGTTTCTGCTGCTCTACCGGCTGGCCGAGGCGCAACTCGTCGCCCTCGTCTCGCCGTTCCTGCTCGACGCGCGCGACAGCGGCGGCCTCGGCCTCACGACGGCGCAGGTCGGCTTCGTCTATGGCACGCTCGGGATCGCCGCCCTGTCGCTGGGGGGAATCCTGGGCGGGATCCTCGTCGCGCGCGACGGCCTGGGCCGCTGGCTCTGGCCGATGGCGCTGGCGATCAACCTCCCGAACCTGGCCTACGTGTGGCTGGCCTTTGCCAAGCCGGAGAGCCTGTGGGCCATCTCGATCGCGGTGGGCATCGAACAGTTCGGCTACGGCTTCGGCTTCACCGCCTACATGGTCGCCTGCATGGTGATCGCCCGGGGCGGGCACCAGACCGTGCACTACGCGCTGTGCACAGGATTCATGGCGGCGGGCATGATGCTCCCCGGGATGATCAGCGGCTGGATCCAGGAGCAGGTCGGTTACCAAACGTTTTTTCTCTGGGTGATGGTGGCGACGATTCCCGGCCTCGTGGCCACGGCCTTCCTTCCGCTCGACGCGGCCGAGGGGCGGCGGGAGGCGGCATGAGCGGCGCGCGACCTCTCCCCGCCGTGCTCGTTCCGCTCGACGCGGTCGCGCGCGACCGCCTGCTGGCGGCGTGGAATGCCGCCGCGGCCTTCGACCCGCTCACGCCCGCGCTGCTGGCCGAGAAGCTCGACGCCGAGCCGCCGGAGTCGGCCGCCTGTGGGTTCGCCGCGACGAGTGACAACGCCGTTGCCGGCTGGGCGTTCGGCGTCATCAGGCATTGCCCCGGGGGGCCGCGCGGCGTCGTGAAGCTGCTCGCCGTCGCGCCGGCGTTTCGGCGGCGGGGGATCGGCACGGCCCTGCTGGCGGCCGTCGAGGCCCGCCTCGTGGAGGCGGGCGCCGCAGCGATCCGGTTTGGCGAGTCGGCCCCCAATTATCTCGTGCCGGGCGTCGACGAGCGCTGCGGCCCGCTCCTGCGACTGCTCGAGAGCCGCGGCTACTCCCGCATCGGCGACACCGTGAACATGGCCGTCGATCTCACGGCCGATGCCTTCGCGACCGACGCGGACGAAGAGCGCCTGGCGGCGGCGGGCGTCGCGGTGCGCCGGGCCGCGGCGGGCGACGCCCCGTTGCTCGAGGCGCTCATGGTCATCCACTGGCCCTCGTGGCTGCCCGAGGTGACGGCGGCACTATCGCGTCAGCCGGTGGCCGTCCACCTTGCCTGCGGGCCGGGCGGCGCGCCGGTCGGCTTCGCGGCGCACGATGGCAACAATGTCGGCACCGGGTGGTTCGGGCCGATGGGAACGGCTCCCCACTGGGAAGGGCGGGGCATCGGCCGCGTGCTCCTGCGCCGCTGTCTGCGGGACCTCCGCCGCCAGGGCCTCGAGCGGGCGGTGATCCCCTGGGTGGGGCCGGTGGCCTTCTACGAGAAGCACGCGGGAGCCACGGTGAGCAGGAGATTCATCCGCTTCGAGAAGGCCCTGGCCCCGATTGGAAAGGACTCATGATGACCAATGCCCATGTGCCCCACGATCCCGCGGCGCTTTCGATCCGTGAGCGGCTCGCGCAGCTCGTCGTCGTGCGCATCGGCTCCGACATTCCGCCAGTTCGCACGGCCGACGACGACGCTGGCCGGATCGCCGCCCTGCTCGCCGAATGCCCCGTGGGCGGCCTGCTCCTTTTCAACGGCCGAGCCGCCACGACGCCGGCCGCGCTCGCCGACCTGCAGGCCCGCAGCCCTATCCCGCTGCTCGTGATGGCCGACGTCGAGCGGGGCGCAGGGCAACAGCTCCGGCCCTGGCCGATCCTGCCCCACGCCGCGGCCTTCGACCGGCTGGGGGCCGGCGCCGTCGAGGCCGTGCGCGAGTTCGGCGAACTCACCGCCGCGACGGCCCGCCGGGCGGGCGTGCATGTGGTCAACGCGCCGGTGGCCGACGTGCATTCCGACCCCGCCAACCCGATCATCGCCACGCGGGCCTTCTCCCGGGATCCGCAGCGGGCCGGGGAACTCGCGGCCGCATTCGCGGACGGCTGCACGGCGGGCGGCTGCCTGGCGGCGGCCAAGCATTTTCCGGGGCACGGCGACACGCGCGGCGATTCGCACGACGCGCTGCCCGTGGTGGCGGCCGCCGCCGAGGTGCTGCGGTCGCGGGAACTCGTCCCGTTCCGCGCGGTGGTGGCCGCGGGCGTGCCCCTCATGATGACGGCGCACGTGCGGTATCCGGCGCTCGATCCCGGGCCTTTTCCCGCCACGCTCTCGCAGCCGATCCTCCAAGGCGTGCTGCGCGGCGAACTCGGGTTCGAGGGCGCTGTCGTCTCCGACAGCCTGCTGATGGCGGGCGTGCGAGCCCAGGCTGCCGGCGAGGGGGAACTGTGTCTGCGCGCAATCCTCGCCGGCGTCGACATCCTGCTCGACGTCGAGCGGCCGGCCGAGGCCGTCGCCTTTCTGGAACGGGCGGTGGCCGACGGCCGGCTGTCGGCCGCGCGGCTCGACGAGGCTTGCGGCCGCGTGCTCGCCCTCAAGCGCCGGGCCTGCGATCCGGCGAGTGGGGCTGGATCACGGTTCGCGACCATGGGTTTGGAGGAATTGCGCGAGGCGACGCAACGCTTGGCCGCGCGGGTGGCCCGGGCCGCGGTCGAAGTCCACGATCCGCGTGGGCTCCTGCCGCTCGACCCCGCGCGGCCGCTCACGGCCGTCCTCGTCAACCATTATCGCTCGCACATCGATCCACCCCGGCCGCCCCTCGAGGCGGCGCTGCGGGAGGGATTTTCACGGTGCGGCTTCCACGAACTGCGGGGCGACGAGCCCGCGGCCGACTGGGCCGCGATCGAGGCGAAGTGCCTCGCCGCGGAGCAACTGCTCGTGGCGATTGTCGTCAAGCCCGCGGCTTGGCACCGGTTTGGCCTGTTGCCGGCGGCCGACGCCTGGCTGCGCAGTCTGTGCGCGCGCCGCCCCGTCGTGCTGGGGGTGCTCGGCTGCCTGCCCGAGTCCGGCCGGGAAGCCGCCGCAATCCTGACGACGTCGAGCGACGTTGCGGCCAGCCAG
>CAZDTC010000199.1:0-4900 GCA_964508125.1 uncultured Candidatus Kuenenia sp. | reverse complement strand
CGATCGTGGCCGCGGCCGGAAGCGAGAGCCGCCGCGTGATCGACTACGCCACGCTCGCCGCCGCCGTCGCGAAGCTCGAGCGCGAGCTGGCAGCCGCCCGGCCGGTGGGGATCGTGGCCCGGGCGAAGCGCGTCGAGTCGCTCGTGGTGATCGCGGCGGCATGCGGCCGCGAACACGTGCCTGTGGCCTTCCTCGCCGAGGATGCCCGCGATCTCGTCGGCGAATTGCGCGACTGGGTCGCGCTCGACGATTCGCTCGCGCTGCCCCCCGCGGGGGCCGCCGGGCCACGGCGCGAATTCGAGACGGTCCCTCCGCAGGTGGTGGTCGCCACGAGCGGCACGAGCGGCCCGCCGAAGCTCGTCGACCATTCGTGGGATTCGCTGCTCGCGGCGGCCCGGCTCGCCGAGCAGTGGCACGGCCGGGGCTGGCTGCTCGTCTACGACGCCACGCGCTGGGCGGGCCTGCAGGTCTGGATCCAGGCGCTGCTCACGGCCGGCCGGCTCGTGGTGCCCGCCTCCCGCGATCCCGATCTCGTGGCCAAGGCCTGCGTCGAGGAAGAGGTGTCGATCCTGCCGGCCACGCCCACGCTCCTCCGCCGCCTGATCGCATCGGGCGAGCGGTCGCTCGTGAGCCGCATGAAGCTCGATCGGATCACACTCGGCGGCGAGGCGGCCGATGCCCAATTGCTCGAGCAGGCCGCGGCGCTCTGCCCGGGCGTGAAGATCACGCATGTCTACGCCACCACCGAGCTTGGCGAGGTGTTTCGCGTCACCGACGGCAAGGCGGGATTTCCGGCGGAGTGGATCGGCCGGCAGTTGCCCGGGGGCGCGCGGCTCTCGCTGCGCCGCGATGGCGAACTGCTCGTGCAGCTCTCGCGCGACACGGCCGAGGTGGCCACGGGCGATCTCGTGGAGCGGCGCGGCAATCGGTTTGAGTTTACGGGCCGGCGGAGCGACGTGATCGTGGTGGGCGGGGCGAAGGTGTTTCCCAAGCGGGTGGAGGAGATCCTCCGCGCCGTGCCGGGCATCGCCGACGCGCGGGTCTACGGCCTCCCGAGCGCGATCACCGGGGAACTCGTGGCGGCGGAAATCGTGATCCACGAGCCGCTGCCGGCCGGTGCCACGCCCGACCAGGTCCGCGCCGCGGCGCTGGCCATGTGCCGCGAGCGGCTGGAGCCGCACTCCGTGCCGCGCCTCATCGACTTCGTGAAGAAACTCACCACCACAGCCGCCGGCAAGATCCCTCGGAGGTAGCTCGATCGGCGACCGGGACGGTCGCCCCACGTGGGGCAAGCGTCCCGCTTGCCAAATTTTTTAGTGGGGCAAGCGTCCCGCTCGCCGGATTTTTATCTCTCATGCCCACCTCCCTCGTTTCCGGTGGTTCCCGCGGGCTCGGCCTCGCCGTCGTCGAGCGGCTGCTCGAGCGGGGCGATCGCGTGGCCACGTTCTCCCGCTCGGGCTCCGAGTGCCTCGCGAAGCTCGCCGCCCGGCATCCCGGCCGGCTCCACGCTGAAATGCTCGACGCCGCGGATGCTTCGGCCCTCCAGGGCTTCGTGAGCCGCGTGGCGGCCGCCTTCGGCTCGATCGACCACTGCATCGCGAATGCCGCGATCGCCCACGAGGGCGTGCTCGCGACAATCACCGACGCCGAAATCGACGCGATGCTCGCTGTAAATCTCCGCGGCTCGATCGTGCTCGTGCGCGAGGCCGTGCGGCAGATGCTCGTGCGGGCCGACCAGCCGTCGATCACGCTCGTGTCGTCGGTGGTGGCCTCCCGCGGCAGCCCCGGCCTCGCCGTCTACGCGGCCACGAAGGCGGGCCTCGAGGGCTTTGCCCGCTGCCTGGCCCGCGAACTCGGCTCCCGCGGCATCCGGGTCAACGCCGTCGCGCCGGGCTTCCTGGAGACCGACCTCTCGGCCTCGCTGTCGCCGGAGAATCGCAGCCGGATCATCCGCCGCACGCCGCTGGGCCGGCTGGGCCTGCCGGCCGACATCGTGGGCGCGATCGATTTTCTGTCGAGCCCCCGCGCCGCCTTCATCACCGGCCAGGTCCTCACGATCGACGGCGGCTCCACGTAACACCCCGTGGGGCAAGCGTCTCGCTTGCCAATGTGCTTCGGCGACCGAGACGGTCGCCCCACGGCCCACTATGCAAACGGTTCCCCGCGGGCATCCTTGGCCGACACGATCGGTTCGCTCGTGAGCGGCCAGGCGATGGCGAGCGTGGGATCGTTCCAGAGGATGCATCGCTCCGACGCCGGGTCGTAGTAGTCGGTGGTCTTGTAGAGCACTTCCGCCACCGGGCTCGTCACCAAAAACCCGTGGGCGAGCCCCGGCGGAATCCAGATCTGCCGCCGGTTCTCCGCCGAGAGCTCCACTCCAAACCAGCGGCCGCGGGTGGCCGACCCGGGCCGGATGTCGACGGCCACGTCGAAGACGCTTCCCGCCACGGCGCGCACGAGCTTCCCCTGCGGCCGGCCGGCCTGGTAATGCAGTCCGCGGAGCACCGGGCCGCGGCTCACGCTGTGGTTGTCCTGCACAAACGCTGCCCGCTGCCCCGTCGCAGCCTCGAAGGCCGCGTGGTTGAAGCTCTCGAAGAAGCAGCCGCGGGCGTCCTCGAACACCTTCGGCTCGATCACGAGCACGCCGGGGATGCTCGTCGGCTCGGCCTTCATGTCGCGGGCCCCTCGGCAGCCAGCTCCCGCAGATACTCGCCATAGCCGCTCCTGGCATGCCGGGCGGCGAGCGTTTCCAACCGCCTGCCATCGATCCAGCCGTTGCGCCAGGCGATCTCCTCCGGGCAGCAGATCTTCAGCCCCTGCCGCTTCTCGAGCGACTGGATAAACTGACCGGCCTCGAGCAGGCTGTCGTGCGTGCCCGTGTCGAGCCAGGCGTCGCCGCGGCCCATCGTCTGCACGGCGAGCTCCCCGCGTTCGAGATACACGCGATTGACGTCGGTGATCTCGAGCTCGCCGCGGGCGCTCGGCCTGATGGCAGCCGCGATCTCCACCACCTGCTCGTCGTAAAAATAGAGCCCGGTCACGGCATACCGGCTGCGCGGCTTGGCGGGCTTCTCCTCGATCGACCTGGCCCGCCCCCGCTCGTCAAACTCGACCACGCCGTAGCGGTGGGCGTCGGCCACTGGATAGGCAAACACCGTCGCCCCGCGCTCCTGGGCATAAGCCTCTTGAAGCCGGTGGCTGAGGTTGTGGCCATAGAAGATGTTGTCGCCCAGCACGAGCACCGACGGCCCGCCCGCCACGAAGTCGGCCCCGATGATGTATGCCTGCGCGAGCCCCTCGGGCTTGGGCTGCACGGCGTAGTCGATCGTCACGCCCCAGTCGGCCCCGTCGCCAAGCAGATCGCGAAACCGCGGCGTGTCCTCGGGCGTGGAGATCACGAGAATATCGCCCACGCCCGCCAGCATGAGCACGCTCAGCGGATAGTAGATCATCGGCTTGTCATACACCGGCACGAGCTGCTTGCTCACGGCGAGCGTCGCAGGATGCAGCCGCGTGCCGCTGCCGCCGGCGAGGATGATGCCCTTTCGTTTCTTCATGCGCGACCCTGCTCGTGGTGCTCCGTGCCTTCCTCGATGATCGATTTCACCACGGGCGGCACGCCATCCTCCCACGCGGGCAGCCTTTCGCCCAACGTCGCTTCGAGCTTCGCCGTGCACAGCCGCGAGTTCAGCGGCCGCCGGGCCGGCACGGGATAGTCGGCGGTGGCGATCGCCGCCACGCGCTCGGGCGGGCAGCGGAGGGCGAGCCCCAGATCGCTGGCCGAGGCAAGGATCAGCCGCGTGAATCCGCACCAGCTCGTCTCCCCACGCGGCGTGAGGTGATAGATGCCGTCGGCTGGCGGCCGCCCCGCGCCGAGCCGGCGCACGAATTCGGTTGTCACATCGGCAATCAGCGCGGCCGGCGTCGGCGACCCCACCTGGTCGTCCACCACGCGGAGCGCGTCGCGTTCCCTGGCAAGCTTCAGCATCGTGCGCACGAAGTTGTGGCCGCGGGCGGCATACACCCACGACGTGCGAAAGATCCAGTGGCGGCAGCCTGAGCGGATCACCGCCTCTTCTCCCTCGAGTTTCGTGCGGCCATACGCAGACAGCGGCGCCGGCGCATCATCTTCGACATACGGCCCTACCTTCGTGCCGTCAAACACGTAGTCGGTCGAGTAGTGCACGAGCAGCGCGCCGAGTCGGTGCGCCTCGGCGGCCAGCGCCGCCACTGTTTCGGCGTTCACGATCCGGGCCCGATCGGCGTCCGCTTCGGCCCGGTCCACGGCCGTGTAGGCGGCGGCGTTGACGATCACATCGGGCCGTGCTGCCCGGGCCAGCGCCGCCACTTCGGCGGGCTTCTCGAAACTGGCGTCTTGCACGTCATACGCCGCGAGGTCGCCACAGGCCGGCAGCCGGGGCATGAGTTCCCCGCCCACCTGCCCGCCCCTGCCGAAAAGCACGATCTTCATGGGCCGTAATGCCTGGCGATCCAGTCGCGGTAGCCGCCGCTCGTGACGTCGGCCACCCAGTCCTGATGGTCGAGATACCAGCGCACGGTGCGGGCCAGGCCGCTCGTGAAGGTTTCGGCGGGCCGCCAGCCCAACTCCGCCGCGATCTTGCGGGCGTCGATCGCATAGCGGCGGTCGTGGCCGGGCCGGTCCTTCACAAACGCGATCTGCTCGCGGTAGCTGCGGGCATCGGCCCGCGGCCGGGCTGCGTCGAGCGTATCGCAGAGCGTGTGCACCACGTCGATATTCGGCCGCTCGCTCGCCCCGCCCACGCAATACACTTCTCCCGGCCGGCCCGCCTCGAGCGCCCGGCGGATCGCGGCGCAGTGATCGCCCACATACAGCCAGTCGCGCACCTGCTGGCCGTCGCCGTAGATCGGCAGCGGCTTG
>CAZDTC010000198.1:0-4908 GCA_964508125.1 uncultured Candidatus Kuenenia sp. | reverse complement strand
GCCGGCGGTCATGTGGTGTTCGGGGTGGCCGGCACAGACACTGTCGAGTTGGCGGAATTTCCTGATCTCGTCGAGCGATACGGCCGGCACGTTCCGGTTGGCGTCAGCCGATCCGCCGCGTTTGATCCCGGCCAGGTGGATCAAGGAATAAAGGAGCATCGACGCGTGGCCGCAGGAAAGCACGAACCGGTCGCGGTTGGGCCAGGCGGGATTGGTGGGATCGTAGCGCAGAAAATCCTTCCAGATCGTGAAGGCCACGGGCGCCAGTGCCATCGGGGTGCCGGGATGGCCGCTCTTGGCGGCTTCGACCGCGTCCATCGAGAGCGTGCGGATCGTGTCGATCGTGAGCCGGTCGAGATCGGTGGTGTGCGGTGCACGTGGCAGGACGACGGATGGTGCGGACATGCAGAAATCTCCGAAAAGTTTTTCACGGCGGAGTCTACGGCCCGCGGAGACTGACCGTCAACGAATGCCACGGTCAACGGGCCATGTGTCGCCGGTAGGCATCATCGAGGTCAGCGTAGGTCGTGCCGCAGAGTCGTGAGAGTGTGTCGGGAGAGACACTCCCGGTATAGATCCGCACGAGATATTCGATGAACGCCTCGCGATACTTCCCCTGTTCCCCGTTCATCAAGAAGTCGGCGAGGCCAGAGAGTTGGCTGTAGATCGCAGGCAGGCGTTCATCGGCTTGGAGTTCGCCGCGGCCGAGCGAGCACAATTCCTGCAATGACACGTAAAAATCGTCGTCGATGAGCCGCTCGCGGGCGGCCGGCGCGCGGCCGGCACCTCGGCCGCCGAGCGTCCAGCCATACGGTGCCGGCTCGAGGCTTTCGACGTAGCAGGCGGCGGCCTCGAGCGCCCAGAAGCCGCAGCGTTCGCCCGCGAGTGGGCTCGTCTTCCGCATCTCGGCGAACAACTGGTGCGCGGCCTCGTGGTGAATCGTGGAGGTGGCAAGCGCGGCGTCTTCGATGGCATCCAGTGGCGTGAAGTAGACCGTGCGTGTCGGCATCCAGTAGAGCCCGAGCGTGCGGGCGATGGTGGGCTCGAGTTTTTCGAGTTCAGCGATGTAGGCGGCCCGGTCGCCGAACAGCGTGGCCGCAAACGGTCCGTGGGTCATCGGTCGCGACCGGCCCTCGAACGCCTTCTCGTGTTCGGCAGGTTCGCGCACGAAGCCCCCGAAAGCCTGCCGCCACACGTCGTGCGCGATCTCGAGTTCACTCGCAAGCGCCGCCGTCGCAACCGGGTCGGCCCGCGACGAGATCTTCCAGTGGTCCGACGCCCACGTCACCGACCGGCCGGGGCGGGGGGTAGAGGGGCGGGTCACGGTCGATTTGGGAATCCAGCCCCGCTCGGCGTCGCGCACGTCGCCGGCATCGAGCCGGCGAGCCACCTCCGGCCAGATCCAACGGCCGTCGCGGTGCACCCAGCCCCCCGCCTTGCGGGCCCGCTCATGGTCGGGATCGTCGCGGAGCGCCTCATAGACGAGCGCGACGGCGTTGCTCGTCGCCTGCGCAAGCGGCTTCGTGGGAAGTCCTTGCGCACGCTCCGCCCGCGTCGGCAAAGTGGCGTGCGCCCGCGCCGCCTCCACGGCGAGCGCGAACAGTCCTTCCGCCCGAGCTCGCCGAGCCGCAAGAAAATCGCTCCAGATCGGCTCCTCTTCGGGTGTGTCGACGAAGCCGGGCTGGATGACTGTCTCCGGAATCCTGAGGATGCGCTGGCGACCAGGCGCGTCTGGAAGCCGCCATTCACGCACGAACGTCGCGAGTTCGGTGTGTTCGCCGCGCTCCGCCCGGCGCACGAGGTCCCGGGCTGTCGCCTCCCACTGCTCGTCGAGGACGGACAGTGCAACAGGCTCCGCCGCATGGAGGCCGGCGCCAAGCAGGCAGACGCCGACTGCGGCGATGGTGCGGCCGGCGATCACCGCTGGGTTTCGGCGGAGCGACGCGAGGCACCCCTGCCGGAGGAGGTTCACGACTGCGGCCGATCCATACACCGGATCGACGACATAGTCCCAGGAATTGTCCGATTCGAGCAGGCCGAGGTGCCAGACGGCGCCGGCCACGAGCAGCACGGTTCCAAACCGATTGCCCGCGAGTGCGAGCATCGCTCCGCCCGCTGCCGCCGCGGCCGCGACAGCAGAGTCTTTCCAGCCGAGGACGTAAGGGTCAAATGGGCCAATGCCCAGGGCTGCGGGATAGAGCAACAACGCCGCAATGGCGCCCCACCAGGTGGCCGCCCGCCGCGCAGGGAGGTCAAGCCAGGTTCCGTCGCGCCCGGCGCGGCCGACGAACGGCGCGGCGACGATGTCGAAGAGGAGAAGCAGGAATGGAATCGAAAACGTCTGGCCAAGCCCATGGAGCCAGCGGCCAATCGGGATACCGGCGATGGGCACGAGCGTGAGGCAACCCACAGCCGGCGGCAACCAGCGTGGAACGGCGCCTGCACGCAGGGCGGCCAGCGACTGCACCAGCGAGGCAACCGCCACGCCCCAAGCCACCACCGGATACCACCATGCGAGCCCGGTCATGCGAGCGGCTCCGCCGGCTGCCTGCGCAGCCACGACTCGTTCATCATCACGTGGCGGACCCGCCGCATCTTCCAGGCGTACACGAGATGAATCGTGCCCCTGGCATCCTGCACCATATATGGGTAGGCGAACTGTTCGCCGGGCTCGGCGTCGAGCGTTGCCAGCAGCTGCCAGGATTCGGCGGTGGGATCAAACCGAACGAGGTCGAGTGTCGCACGGCTCTCGCGGGAGAGGTTGCAGGCCAGCAGCACGGTGCCATCCGAGAGCCTCACGGCCGCGACGCTCGCGTCGGGGTTTGGAAGCGGTGTCTGCGCGGGGGGCGACCATGTTTGCGCTGCATCCTCTGACCGCATCACGGCGAGCCGTCGGGCGGGAGAGTGGTCGCGCAGGAAGGCCAGGCAGCGGCGCTCGTCCAGCGGTACCAGAGCCGGTTGGAGGAGCGACCTCCCACCAACGAGCCGCGTCTTCCGCACGCGGAGCCGATCACCGTCGGGAACGAGCCAGAGCAGTTCCGGGAACTTGCCCAGGCATTCGTGGTAGATCGGGAGCACGATCTCGCCCGTGTCGAGTTGCAAGGGCGCCGCCCGTACGAGCTCGCTGATGTTGAAAAATGGGCTCACGGGCAGTCGCCTGCTGACGGTCCACGTGGCTCCGGCATCGACAGATGAGCATGCGTTGAGCGTGCTGCCCGACCAGCCGCCGATCGCGATCGTCGCATACACGAGCCACAGCCGACCCGTGCCGTCCGTGAACACGACGGCGTTGCCCACCTTGTCGATGAAGCGGGCGAGCTGCTCCGCCGCGAGACCACGGTCGACGACCACCCGCGGCGGCGCCCAGGCGATCGGCTTCGCGGAATCCTGCGCGGGCCAAGGGGCCGTCGCGAGCCACACGGACACGTCGCGGGCCATCTCGTGCGTGCCCGCATACCAGGCACACGCGAGGCTGCCGTCGGAGCACGTGCAGATGCTCGGGCAGTGCACAAAGGGCAGCGGCGGATCGTGGTCGATGAACCCGCTCGCGAACAGTGCCGGCTCTTCGGCCGCCGGCGCGGTCGCCAGCCGAAAAAAGGCCCGCTCGGGAATCACGATTCGTCCGGCGCGCGGCCAAGCCCACACTGTGGCCACGCCGGCCGTCAGCACGCTCCGCCGCGCGAGAACGTCCATGATTCAGTAGGTTCTCGGAGCACCGTCGTTGCGCCGGTGCTCAGGCTTCCTCGGCGAACGCCGAATCGAACTGCCGGTTGCTTGGCGCGAAGTCGAGATTCTGCACGAACTCGCAGGCCTCAGCGGCGCCGTGCTCACGGTCCATGCCGCAGTCCTCCCACTCCACTGAGAGTGGCCCTTCGTAGCCGATCTGATTGAGCGCCCGGATGATCTCCTCGAAGTCCACGCCGCCGCGGCCCGGCGAGCGGAAGTCCCACCCTCGCCGCGGGTCGCCGAAGTTGAGGTGGCTGCCGAGGATGCCGCTGCGTCCGTTGAGTGTGACGACGGCATCCTTGACGTGCACGTGATAGATGCGGTCGTGGAACGTGCGGATGAATTCGACCGAGTCGACGCCCTGCCAGTGAAGGTGGCTGGGGTCGAAGTTGAAGCCGAACTCTTCCCGGCGGCCGAGCGCGTCGAGGGCCCGCTGGGCCGTGACGGTGTCGAAAGCGATCTCCGTGGGATGCACTTCGAGGGCGAACCGCACGCCGCATTCGGCGAACACGTCGAGGATCGGATTCCAACGATCGGCAAACTCCTGGAAGCCGGCGGCGAGCATCGATTCGGGCACGGGCGGAAACGAATACAGCAGGTGCCAGATCGACGACCCCGTGAATCCGTTCACGACCGACACGCCGAGCTTCTGGGCGGCTCGGGCCGTGTTCTTCATCTCCTCGGCCGCCCGCCTATTGACGCCGTCGGGCTTGCCGTCGCCCCACACGTGCGGCGGCAGAATCGACTTGTGTCGCTCGTCAATCCGGTCGCACACGGCCTGGCCGACGAGGTGGTTCGAGATCGCATACACGGCGAGATCGTGGCGCTCGAGCGCATCGCGCTTGGCCGCGCAGTAACCGCTCTCATCCAGCGCCCGGGTCACGTCGAAGTGGTCGCCCCAGCAGGCGAGCTCCAGCCCCTGGTAGCCGAACTCGCGCGCCTTGCGGGCAAGGTCATCGAGCGGCAGGTCGGCCCACTGGCCGGTGAACAGCGTGACAGGACGGGGCATGTGGGCTCCTTCGGTGTGACAAAGCTTGAACTTAACTTGAACGGGCTTGGATTCTGCCAGATTCGTGGGCGCGCGTTCAACTCGCCCAATCCGGCTCGGGATTGCCCCCACCATCTCACCGGACGCTCACTGCGCCCCTCCGTGGGCTTCGTTCGCTCGGAGTCACAGGCGCT
>CAZDTC010000197.1:0-4923 GCA_964508125.1 uncultured Candidatus Kuenenia sp. | reverse complement strand
CAGCTGCACGTCGTAGTGCCGCATCCCGAGGAACCGCTTGCCCCCCTCGCGGCACACGGCGAACGCCTCCACGAGCAGGTCGTCGAGCGTCTCGCCGGCGGCGAGGCGGCGCTTGAACTCGGCGGTCTGCCCGCGGAGCTCGGCCTCGGTCATCGCCTGGTACTTGGGCTCGAGCGAATTGATCGCCTCGATCCTGGGCTCCAGCCGGCGCACGTAACGGGCGTTGGACGAGCCGAACAGCCCGGTGAGGAACCGTTCCAGCCGCGTGCCGGCCCCGGCGGCGGTGTTGGAGACCGTCTCCCAGATGCGTTCGATTGTTTCCATGTGGGACGGCAAGGGGTGGCTGGCGGCGCGGACGTGCCGCAGGGCGGGGTTGCGGCCACGGGGCGGCCGGGCTGCGAAAACGCGGCTCAACCCGTGATTCTCACGCGAAAGCGGTGCATGGGTCAAGGCGACGGTCTGCGGCGCTGGGCTACGATGGGCGGCCATGAACAACCAGCCGCACGACGCCGGGGCGAATCGCGATCTCCAGGGCCAGTTGCTGTTCCTCGGCACCGGGACGAGCGTGGGCGTGCCCGTGGTGGGCTGCCGATGCGCCACCTGCACGAGCGGAGACCCACGCAACGACCGCACCCGGACGAGTATCGCCGTCGGGCTCCCCGGTGGCACGCTGCTCGTCGACACCACGCCCGACCTCCGGCGGCAGCTCCTCCGCGAGGGCATCGGGAGCGTGCAGACGATCCTCTACACCCACGACCACGTCGACCACGTCTACGGCCTCGATGACATCCGGCCGATCTGCTACCGGGCCGGCGGGCCCGTGCCCGTCTATTGCGAGGAGCGCGTCGAGCGGCGGATCCGCGCGGCGTTCGACTATGCCTTCGAGCCCGTGCCGGTGCCCGGGGGCGGCGTGCCGAAGATCACGTTCGAGCGGATCACGACCGAGCCCTTCGAACTCCTGGGGGCCCGCGTGATCCCGCTGCGGCTCCGGCACGGCACATTCGACGTGCTCGGATTCCGGTTCGGCGACGTCGCCTACTGCACGGACACGAACGCAATTCCGGATGCCACGTGGCCGTTGCTCGCCGGCCTCGACACGCTGATCCTCGACTGCCTCCGGCCCGAGCGGCACCCCACGCACCTCTCGCTCGACGAGGCGCTCGCCGTGGCCGCCCGCGCGGGAGCCCGCCGTACGCTGCTCGTGCACATGTCGCACGACATCGAGCATGGGGCCGTGTCGGCCAGGCTGCCGGACGGTGTGGAACTCGCATACGACGGGCTCGTGATTCCGCTTGCGGAGGGCGGGCTTCAGCCTGTCGGCGTGCGAGTGACAGGCTGAAGCCCGTCCTCCAGGTCGGCCTGCGAGGCTGCCGCCAGCTTCGTGAGCACGGCTGCCGCGGCGCCCGAGTCGATCGCGATGGCGGCCAGGCTTGCCGCCGATGGCAACGAATCGGACTTCCCTGCCGCCCAGAGGATGGCCGCGGCGTTGAGGATCACGATCTCGCGGCCCGGGCCGGCTTCGCCGGAGAGCACGGCGCGGATCGCAGCGGCGCTCTCCCGAGGGCCGTCCACCGCGAGCGCGGCGAGGTCGGCCGCCGGGCGGGTCGCGAGCCCGAAATCCTCGGGCGCCCAGGAAAACCTGCGCGTGCCCTCGACCGAGACGTCGATCACGTCGGTCGGCCCGAACAGGCTCACCTCGTCGAACGCTTTTCCATCCGCGCCATGAATCGTGCCCGACACCACGAGCACGCGCCGCGCCCCGAGCGCGAAGGCGGCCTCAGCCATCGGTTCGCGCACGGCCGGCCGACCCACGCCGATCACCTGCACGGCGGCACCGGCTGGATTGCATAGCGGCCCGACGAGATTGAACACGGTCGGCCGGCCGAGTGACTTGCGGAGCGGACCCACGCGGGCCATCGCGGGATGGTGCACGGGCGCCAGGCAGAAGCAGAGGCCGATCTCGCGGAGGCTTCGTGCCGATGTCTCGGGCGCAGCGCCGATCGCGACGCCGAGCGCCTCGAGCACGTCGCCCGACCCGGTGCGGCTCGACACGGCGCGGTTGCCGTGCTTGGCCACGCGCAGCCCGGCCGCGGCCGCCACGATCGCCGCCGCCGTCGAGATGTTGAATGTGCCCGAGCCGTCGCCGCCGGTGCCGCATGTGTCGGCCACGAGGGGGAGGCCGTGTGCCACCGGCAGCATTTTCGCCCGCAGCGCCTCGGCTACGCCGGCGATCTCGGCGGCCGATTCGCCGAGATCGGCGAGGGCCACGAGCCAGCGGCCGAAGGCGTCGAGGTCGAGCGAGCCGTCGAGCACGCCGGCCACGAGCGCCGTCACCTCCGCGCGCGGGGCGTGCGCGCCCGCCGCGAGTCGCTCGGTGCTTGCCTTCAGGAGAGCAGATGTGTCGGGCGGGGTGGTCACTGGAATCAGCTTGCCGTCGGCCCTCGGTGCCTGAGTCGCATCGTTTCGGATACCATTCCAGCCTACACCGGAGACCGTCCACCCGTGCCCCGCAAGGTGATTCTCGACCTCGATCCCGGCATCGACGACGCCGTGGCGCTGGCCATGGCTCTCTTCGATCCGCGGCTCGAGGTGCTGGCCGTGACGGCCACGGGCGGGAACGTGACCCCCGAGCAGGCGACGGCCAACCTCCAGGCCCTGGTCGGCATCCTCGATCCGCCGCGGCTACCCCGGATCGGCACGGCCCCGACCGACACCGTGCGCCCCGAGAAGCCGTTCAACATGCACGGCCCCGACGGGCTCGGCGGCATCGACCTGCCCCGTGCCCGGCTCCATGGCGGGCATGTTTCGGAGAAGGTGATCTGGGAGACGATCCATGCCCACCCCCGGGAAGTGACGATCGTGTGCCTCGGTCCGCTCACGAACCTCTCGCGGGTGCTGGGCCGCGACCCGGCGATCGTGGAACTGATCGGGGAGGTTGTGATCGCCGGCGGCACCGCCCACGGCAACGGCAACGCGACACCGGTCGTCGACTTCAATTTCTTCTGCGACCCGAGGGCCGCTCGGCACGTGATCCGCGAGCCGATGGCGAAGACGCTCGTGCCGCTCGAGACGACCGGGCAGGTGACGTTTTCCTTCGACCTGCTCGAGCAGCTGCCCGCGGAATCGTCGCGGGCAGGCATGATCCTGCGCACGATGCTGCCGCACGCCTTCCGGGCCTCCCGGCAGATCCTGGGGGCGGAGGGGATCAGCCTGCACGACGTCGTGTCGCTGGTGGCGGTGACGAACCCCGAGCTCTTCGAGCGCACGACGATCGCAGCCGATGTGGAGACCGGGGGCGAACTCACGGCGGGCATGCTCGTGATCGACCGGCGGATCGTGCGACAGTGGCGCCCGAACCTCGACCTGCTCACCGGCTGCGACGCCGTGGCCGTGCAGGACTGCATCCTCCGAGGCCTCGCCACGGCCGGCGCGGGCACGTAGCGTGGGGCAAGCGTCCCGCTTGCCAAGGCGGCCTCAACTCTCGGCAAGCGTCCCGCTCGCCCCACATGCCGAGAATGCCAGTGGTTACTCGAACTGGGCCCGGCTCGCGACGGGCATCTCGAGCGTGATCCGCTCCTGGTTGCGAACCACCACGAGCGTGACGCTGGCGTTCGTGGGCGTGATGCTCACGAGGCTCATGAGATGGTCGTCGTCGTCGATCGGCGTGCCGTCGAATTCCACGATCACGTCGTCGGGCCGGATTCCGGCAGTGTCGGCCGGCGAGCTCTTGGTCACCTCCTTCACGTGCGCCCCCACGGGCCGCACGAGTCCGAGCCGCTGGGCCGCGCGCTGCGTGAACACGCCGTGGAGCTTCACGCCCAGGTAGGCTCGTGACACGGTGCCCGTTTCCACGAGCTGCCGGGCCACGAACATCACCATTCGGATCGGGATCGCGAACCCGATCCCTTCGCTGCCGCCGGAGTTGCTCGCGATCGCCGTATTGAGGCCCACCACCTCGCCGCGCAGGTTCACGAGCGGCCCGCCACTGTTGCCCGGGTTGATGGCGGCGTCGGTCTGGATGAAGTCCTGGAACTGCACGCCGTCGTTGCCGAGTTCGAGATCGCGACGGCCGAGCGCCGAGACGATGCCGAGTGTCACCGAATGCGAAAGCCCGAACGGGCTGCCGACGGCGAGCACCGTGTCGCCGATCTGCACCGGGTCGTCCTCCGCCAGCCGGGCGGCCTCGAGGTCGTCTCCCTCGATCTCGAGCACGGCGATGTCGGTGGCGGCGTCGGACCACAGGCGTTGTGGCTTGAGCTCACGGGCATCGTCGAGCCGGATCGTGATGTTGTCGAGGTCGGCTCGGTTGATCACGTGCCGGTTGGTGATCACGACGGTCCGCCCCGCGATGTCGGCGATCACGCCGGAGCCCGCCTCCTCCTCGCTCGCCTTACCATTCTTGGGCCGCAGGGCGGGCTTCCGCGTGTCGATGTGCACGACCGTGGGCCGGACCAGCTGCGTGAGCCGCCGGAGCTGCGTGCCCTGCCGCTCGAGCGCCTCCGCATCGCGCTGCACCTGCTTGTAGAGTTGCTCCCGCTCGTCCACCGAGAGCCGGGCCGGCCGCAGTGGGTCGACGTTCGGGCCCGAGGCCGGTGCGATCCGCGAGAGCGGCGGCTCTTCGGCCCTGACGGGAGCGGCCGTCAGCAGGACGGAGAGCAAGAAGAGGGGCCGCAGGGCCCGCGCGAGAGACACAGCATGCAGGAAACGACGACGCAGCATGAACCACTCGGTGTGGGGCGGGAGACGCTCGGCCGGAAGCATACCCGAAGCCCGCCGTTCCAGAGCGGTCAGGACACGTCGATTTCGAGGTCGCCGGGCACCGACTCCTCGCGCGACTCCCCGCCGCCCGCCGTCCCCATGCCGGAGCGTTCCGCATCGCGCTGGCAGCCGATGCACATCGTGGCGTAGGGCAGGGCGTTGAGC
>CAZDTC010000196.1:0-4947 GCA_964508125.1 uncultured Candidatus Kuenenia sp. | reverse complement strand
TCGCCCGCGCGATCGACTACTGCGGCGGCTGACGTGGACCTGTAGGACAGGCTTTAGCCTGTCATCTTCGCGTCGGAGACAGGCTGAAGCCTGTCCTACGAGGCTGTCCTACGCCGCTGGGGCGACGGCGTCGATCTTCGCGGCGAGAATGAAGTCGTTCTCCGAGAGCCCACCGATCGCGTGGGTGAAGATCTCGACCCATGCGTTGCGATAGCCCTCGAGGTGCAGGTCGGGGTGGTGCTGCTCGCGCTCCGCGATCGCGCCGCAGTTGTTCAAAAACTTGATCGCTTCGCGGAAGTTCTTGAACGTCCAGTCTCGGCGGATCCGCCCGCCGTCGTGCGTGAGCCGCCAGCCGGGCAGGTTCACGAGCTGGGCCTCGGCCTCGTCGCGGGAATATTTCGCCACGCCCCCTTCGCAGGGCACGCACTTCTTGGCGGTGAGCTCGCAGGCTGCTTGGGGCGTGTTCATGAACGCAGTATAGCGGAGGCTAATACCGGCCCTGAAACCCCGCGAAGCCGCCGTGCACGATCGTGCTCGAGCCGGCCGTGATCCCGGAGAGGTCGGCCGCGGTGGTGATGTCGCTTGGCCACTGGCCGTCGGCCTGGGCGATGTTGCCCACGCCCACCACGCGATAGCCGATCCACAGGCTCCAGTGCTCGGTCACGTCCCAGGCGACGCCCGTGTCCACCGAGCCCAGCCAGGAGAAGACGCCGAGCGTGGAATGCACATTGACCGGCGCGCCGGTCGCGGTGAACGTCGCCGGCGTACCCGACGCCGTGGCGAGCGTCGAGGTGTTCGTGATGGCGTTGCCGGCGAGCAGAAACTTCGGCACCGTCGAGAACCGCAACCGCGGCGCGAACCGCCAGTCGAACTTGGCCCCCATCTGTCCGCCGTAGAGGTTGTTATTGGTGGCCACGGCAAAATCGAGTGGATCGCCGCCGGCCAGCGGAGACGTCGAGAGGGCGAGCACGTCCTCGAGCTGGAAAAAGCGGAATCCCGCCAGCCAGATCAGGCTCACGGGGCGGGTGGGCGTGGCGGGGTCGCGCGAGAGAAACTCGGGCCGTTCCCAGAGCGAGTAGAGGTAATTGATCTCGACGTCGTTCACGAGGTCGGACCGCGACACCTGCTGGCTCTGCGCGTTGGTGAGCAAGGAATTGGCCGCCACGCCGCCGACCTGAGCGCCGCCGGCCTGCGGAATCGCGTTGATGCCGCCGACCGTCGTCGTGGCCTGGGAGTCGAGCCCGAACACACCCCAGTAGATGAACTCCACGCCGTGATGCTGCCGGGCACCGAACCACCGGCCCAGATGCAGGTCGACGCCGCCCGGCCACGAGAGCCCGCCCGTGGTGGTCGTGAGCTGCGTGCCTCCGACGGGCTGCATCGTCGCCGTGCCGTTCGGGAGCGTGCGTGTCATCACCAAGCCGCTGGCGCCGGCAAACCACCGCGGCCAATCCGGCAGCCGATCGCTGGCATCGAACGGCCTGAAACCGGGAAAACCGTCCGCAGCCGATGGATCGGGGATGTACATCGGCGGCGGCTCGGCCACCGAGGGCAGGGCGGCAGGAGGCGTGGGCAGCGCCTCGGCCCCCGGCGCCGGCTCCGGCGGCTGGGCGTGGGCCGCTCCCACAAGCCCGGCCAGGAACAGGGCCGGCCATGAGGATCGCGGGAGGCGACGAAACGGTCCGGATTCGGTCGCGGATCGCATGGTGGACCCAAGGGTGGCGAAAGCCGCGGGAAGGTCTGGAATCGAGCCCGGGGGGTCAAGTCCGTTTGGCCCGGCGGTGGATAGACTCGTCGGCGATATGTCCGGGGCCCTGGAAACCTGCGCAGGATGACCGCGAGGCGGCAAAATCACCCCCGGCTCTCCCGCGCCACGGCCCTGTCGTGGCTGGATCGCCGCCTCAACTACGAGCGCGTGGCCGCGGGCCACGGCACGTTCGCGCTCGCCCGGATGCGCCGCTTGCTCGAGGCGGTTGGGTCTCCCCACGAGCGCGTGCCCGTCGTGCACGTCGCGGGCACGAAGGGGAAAGGGTCGACCGTCGCGATGATCGCGGGCATCCTCGGCGCCGCGGGGCATCGCGTCGGCCGTTACCTCTCGCCGCATGTCCATGCGCTCGAGGAGCGCATCGGCGTCGACGGGCTGCCGATCGACTCCCGCGAGCTCACTTCGGCCTTCGAGACCGTGATTCCCGTCGTGGAGCGGCTCGATCGCGCCGCCGCCAGGCGCGGCATGCGGGGGCCGACGTGGTTCGAGGTGCTGACCTGCGTGGCCTTTCTCCACTTCGTCCGCGCGAAGGTCGACATCGCCGTGCTCGAAACGGGCCTCGGCGGCCGGCTCGACGCCACGAACGTCTGCCGGCCCCTGCTCACGGTGATCACCAGCATCAGCCTCGATCACATGGCGATCCTCGGGAACACGATCGCGAAGATCGCCGGGGAGAAGGCGGGGATCATCAAGCGGGGCGTGCCCGTGGTGAGCGGCGCGACGCATACCTCCGCCCGCCGGGTGATCCGGGCCACGGCGGCGCGGCGGCGGGCGCCGCTCCTCGAACTCGGCCGTGACTTCACCGCCCGCATGATCGGAGCCGCCGATCCGCAGCGCAACGCACTCGGCGCGGGGTTGGTGCACGTGCGACTGCCCGCGTTTCGAGGGGGGGCCGCGGGCACGGAGTGCACCTACCAGGTGGCGATGGCCGGCGCGCACCAGGCCGAGAATGCGGTGCTCGCCGTCGTCGCGGCCCGCTGGCTCGACGCGCTCGGCCATGCGGTGCCGGAGGACGCGATCGCGGCCGGGCTGCGCTCCACGGTCCTGCCCGCGCGGATCCAGGTCGTGTCACGGCGGCCGCTCGTCGTGGTCGACGCCGCGCACAACGTGGCCTCGATGCAGGCGCTTGTCGACACGCTCGCCGACGCGCTGACCACGCACCGGCCACGGGTGCTCGTGTTCGCCGCCAGCGCCGACAAGCAGATCGAACGGATGCTGCGCGTCGCCACCGGAAAGTTCGACCACGTCATCGTCGCTCGCTACGCCACCAATCCCCGTGCCGCCGCCGTCGAACGGCTCGTCGCCGCCTGCCGGGCCGCCGGCCTGCCCGCGGCCGACCCCGCCGGATCACCCGCCGAAGCCCTCGCCCGCGGCCGCCGTCTCGCCGGAAGGAACGGCCTCGTCTGCGTCGCGGGCAGTTTCTTCCTGGCCGCGGAGATGGGCCTCGGGTGACGCGATCGCGCGGATCCCGGCGGCGAGCACCGGATCGATGCTCCGCGGCGACTCACTGGCTGAATCCGTCGCTCCAGAGCCGGGCTCCCGGCCCGTCGACGGAACCGCGTCGCGTTGCCGCCGCCACGACTGCAATGCGGCCAGCGTCCGCCCCGTGACGTCGATCGCCAGACCGGCATCGGGCGACACACCCCACGACGCGTCGTTTCCGCGCCCATCGATCCCAGCCTCGCTGGGGCGCAGGTATTCGCCCGTCGTCAGCTTGAGCAGCCGCCGGCCATCCGACAGCGGCAGGATCGACTGCACCGTTCCCTTGCCGAACGAACGACCGCCAACGACCACGGCCCGGCCGTGATCCTGCAGGCAGGCGGCCACGATTTCCGCGGCGCTCGCGGTCAGGCCATCGATGAGCACCGCGATCGGCACACCGGAAAGCAGGCTGCCGGGAGCAGCCCGCCGCGGCTCCACGACGAAGCCACCGTCGACGCCGCGCCTCCGCGTGGCCACGATCACGCCGTCGTCCAGGAACCGGTCGCACACGTCGACTGCCGCCGTGAGCAGGCCGCCCGGATTGCCGCGAAGATCGAGCACGAGCCCGCGAAGGCCGGGAACGACCGCGATCGCCGCCAGGGCCGCGTCAAGCTCGGCCGCCGTCCGGTCGCCGAAACTCGTGATCCTCACCAGTGCGATGCCCGGCTCGCCCTCGATGAGCCAGTCCCATGTGCCGTCGGGCCGGCGACGGTCACCGAGCACGCTGTCGGTGCGGACGATTTCGCGCACGAGCGTCAGCGTGCGGACGTCCGCGGCCGCCTCGGAGCCGTCGATGCCGCCGGCCCCGGGAGGGCGTCTCAGTCCGATCACGACGCTCGAGCCCGCATTCCCGCGCAGAATCGAGACGGCATCGCGCACCGTCAAGCGACGGGCATCGGCGCCGTCGAGCGAGACGATCACGTCGCCGGCCCTCACGCCGGCCCGCCAGGCCGGGCCGCCGGCGACCGGCGAATACACCACGACGCCCTCGGGCGATGACGCGAGCTCGAGCCCCACGCCACCGAACTCCTGGTCGAGCGTCGCCTCGAGTTCCCGCCGCGCCGGCCCGTCCACGAGCGCGGAATGCTCGTCGAGTTTCGCCATCACCCCGTCGAGTGCCGCGGCGGCGAGGTCGTCCGGATCGACGGGCTCGAGATACACGCGATCGATCGCCGAGACGACCTCCGCCACAGACCGCGTCTGTCGACCGTGGTCGCGGGCCAGCCATGCCAGCAGCGAGATCGCGGTGATCAGCGACAGGAGGAGGAGGTTGCGCTTGGGCATGGCGGCGAGGCGGGCGTCAGGAAATGGCCAGCGCGTCGGGGGAGGGATCGAACCGATGTCCTTTGGACACCACGGTCACGCCCTGGGCCGAAACCGTCAAGCCCCGGGCCGCATCTTCTTCGGAATCGAAGCCGATCGACATCCCGGCGGGAACGCGCACGCCCTTGTCGATGATCGCCCGGCGGATCCGGGCATGGCGACCGACGTCGACGCCCTCGAAGAGGATGCTCTCCTCGACCCGGGCGAAGCTGTTGACGCGCACTCCGGGGCCGACGATCGACCGCGTCACGCGCCCGCCCGACAGGATTGCCCCGGGGCAGACGAGGCTGTCGGTCGCCTCGCCGCGCCGGGCGTCTGGTCCTTCACCGGCGAACACGAAATTCGGCGGTGGGTAGGCTGGATGGTGCGTGCGGATC
>CAZDTC010000195.1:0-4950 GCA_964508125.1 uncultured Candidatus Kuenenia sp. | reverse complement strand
CGGCCGGGAAGCCGCCGCAATCCTGACGACGTCGAGCGACGTTGCGGCCAGCCAGCATGCCCTGGCCCGTGCGCTCCCCGGGGCTGGGCGTTGATCGCAACGCCCGCTCGATATGTCGGGGAAAAATTTCCCCGAGAATAATTTATTGACTGGCTGCCGAAAGGTGTCTATAAAACAATATTGGAGGTCTCCGAGGCGGGTGTGATCGAGGCGCTCTCGTTGATGGCCACGTGGCCGGCGGCATGTGGTAGAAATCGTCATCTCATCGAAGAGGCGTGGAGGAGTCACTATGGTTGGCACACGGCAACATGGCAGTTCGGTCCGTCGCCTGGGTTTCACGTTGGTGGAACTGCTCGTGGTGATCGCGATCATCGGCACGCTCGTGGGCTTGTTGTTGCCCGCCGTGCAGTCTGCCCGCGAGTCGGCTCGCCGCAGTTCGTGCAGCAACAATCTCAAGCAGATCGGCCTCGGCTGCCTCGTCCACGAATCGGCGAAGAAAACGCTGCCGCCGGGGTTCGTTCGCGGAACCACGTATCCGGCCGAGGCGTTCCAGAAACGCGGCCTGTTTACGCTGATTTTGCCGTACTTCGAGGAGGTGGCCACGTTCAATCTTGTGAAGTTCGATTTCACCGGCAACGCGCTCGATGACCAGGCGCGCAATGTGGTCGTTCCAGCCTACATCTGCGCAAGTTATCCACATCCCCGGGTGACGACCACTTCCCAGGGTGCCGCCTCGTATGAGAACGGAGCGATGGTGACGTATGCCGGGTGCGGTGGCGCGAATCTGCCGGCGACGGAGTCGGCGCCGCCCTGCTTGATTGGCAGCAGTTATCCAGATAACGGTGCTTTCGTGCTCACCGGGTCTGGGGCGAGGGCGACGGGTGGCTCCTGCGGCGCCGGAAGCTCGGTTACTGGCCTGGGTCGGCCGGTCAAGAATATCAGTGACGGCTTGTCGAAGACCTTCATGGTAGGGGAGTACACGCACCGTGACTTCCCGCAGCCCACGCGCCCGCCATCCATGACATTCGCTCCTCCACCCGGCAACATGCGGCCGTGGTATCTCGCCGGCAATCAACCCAGCGCTACGGGCGTGCCCCAGATCTATCACATCAAGGAGTTCGAGTATGCCCCGAACGTCACCACGACCTACCAGGCGAACGGCGGCCTCAACAAGTTGCCAATGGGCAGCTATCATCCCGGGCTCACGATGTTCGTCATGATCGATGGCAGCGTGCGGACCGTCCGCGATGGGATTGAGCGGGTGGTGTACCAGAAGCTTGCGACTGTCAACGGCGGCGAGAGGGTCGATGATCTTCCGTAAGCAACGCCGCAGTTGGTGCCGGATCTTCTGCCGAACCGTCGCAGTCCTCGCCTTAGCTTCCGTCGTCGTCGGGTGTGGGCAACCGTCCCCCTACGTGAAGGTGCAGGGCACGGTGACGCTCGATGGAAAGCCCATCGAGGCAGGCATCGTGCAATTTCATCCGCCCGCAGGGCAGGTCGCCGCGGGGGAGATCGGACCGGATGGCGCGTTCACGTTGACGACACGCTCCTCGGGCGACGGCGTGCTTCCAGGCACGTATCAGGCCACGGTCACGGGAGAGGCTGCCGATCCATCGCAGCAACCTCTGATCCCGCTCCGCTACACGCGCGCCGGGTCCAGTGGCTTGAGTGTGACGATCTTCCCGGACAGCAAGGCCCCGGTGAAGCTTGAACTCATCTCGGATGAGGCCGCGGTGGAGGACGCCGGGAACGCAGGAGGTGAGGACAGTGGACAAAGCCGAGCGCCGACGGGCAACTGACGCATGCCCGCAGCAGCAATTGTCGCGGAACGCCTGGCTGAGGCTGGCCGTCGCCTTTGTGGCGATCGTCATGGTGGGGCCCGCGTGCAAGCGCACGCCGCGGGTCGTCCCCGTTTCAGGCATGGTGCTCTACAACGGCAAGCCTTTGCCCTTTGGCTCGATCCAGTTTCAGCCGGACAAGGGTCAGTCTGCCATGGGCGAGATTCAGGGCGACGGCTCGTTCAAGCTTTCGTCGTACGCCCTCTACGACGGCGCTGTTCCGGGCAGCCACCTCGTGAGCGTCTCCTGCTACGAGGGGCAGCGCGGGGGCGCGGCCGGCACCTCCCTGGGGAAACTCTTGATTCCGCTCAAATATACGCGGCTAGGCAGCAGCGGGCTCACCGCCGAGGTCAAGGATGCTCCTGGACAAACGTTCGAATTCAAGCTCGAAGGTCCGCCGCTGAAGTAGCGGGGCACGGCGGGCTCGGCCTCCTCCGTTGGCGTTCCCCGCAGATGACTACTCGCGGCGGGCGTTCGTAGCACAGTGAAGGTTGCCGCCGCGGCGGTGGTAGGGGGCGTCGTCGAGGAACACGACGGCCCTCGCACCGGCGGAGATAAACCGCTTGCGACAGACGTCGCGCACGGCTTCGGGCATGTCGCACGAGCCGCAGATCACGGTGCCGTTCAAGAGGAGTGCGTTCACCGGGCTGCTCCAGGCCGGGGTCGCCCCGGTGATGCCGCCGTAGGCGGCGAGGCCCGCCTCCGGCACTCGAAAGGCGAGCGGCACGCGCACCACGCGACTGCGATCCCAGCCCAGGGCGGCGAGCAGGCCCGGTGAGGCGTTGCTGCCGTCGAGAAGCTCCGTAATCCGCTTGGCGATCCGCTTGTTGGCCTCGCCCTGATCTGCTGCGCCGGCGGCTTCAGGCGGGCCCGCGAGTTGCAGGCCTTCTTCGGGGTCGGCGACGATGACGACGCCCCGTCCGTCGGGCCCGGGCAGAAACGCCACGATCTCGTCCACGTGCTTGATCGCGAGCCACGAGGTGTCGATCGCGACGGGATCCTGCCTTCCCTGGGCCGCGAGAAACCGCACGACGTCCGGATGAAACGTCGCCCCCGTGCGGCCGTTTTTCCCATACAGAATCCGCCCTTCGGGATGCTCGGGCGTCGGCGGCGAGACCTCGAGGTTGCCATACCAGTCGGCCCAGGCGTCGCCGCCGTTGAGCCCGCGCGGCTCGCCCACCTCCGCCACCGCCGTGTCGGGGCCGAGCAGCGTCGGTGGAAATGAGTCGGCCCCGCGGAGCCCGGCGAGCACGACGTGCATCCTCGATCCCGGGATCGAGGCCGTGGCCACCTCCATCGTGTCTTGCATCCACATCTCGCGCCAGTCGACCGCCTCGTGGAGTGCGAGCGACACGCCGAGCGGCTCGAGCGCGTCGCGAAGCGCGGCCACGAAGGGCCCGTTGTCGTAGCGGCCCGTGGCCAGAAACACCTCCGTGGCCCGCGCCGTCGCCGGCCGCAGCAGCACCGGGGCGACGCGGCAGGTGGCCCGGGCCGAGCCAAGTTTTTTTCCTGCGGCGTCGAGGGCCTCGGCGTCGAGTTGCGCGACGCCGTTCCACGCCGCGGGCAGCCCGGCCCAGGCGGTTGCCTCGGCGAAGAGCGCCGCCGTCGCGGGCCGGCCCGGCTCGCGCGACACAGGCACCTCGGCCGCGCCGAAGCCAGCGTGCTTCCAACCGCCGCCCTTGCGCACGAAGAATCGCAGCGGCGCGTCGCCGCTCGACACGCGGAGCCGCGCCGCCCGCCCGTCGGCCACCTTCACCGCGAGCGGCATGAGATCCCGCTCGTCGGCGGGGCCGTTGACGACCTCGTCGTCGGCGTCGGGCCGACCGTCGCGATCGTCGTCGTCGCGATTGGCGAGCACGGCCACGTCGGCCCCGTCAGCCACGTCAAACGTGATGGCCGGCGCGGGCTCCGCCGCGGAGGCGGCGTCGACCGCCGCCCATGCGGCCACGGCCGTGGCGCAGGCCCGCAGGATGATCGTGCCCCGGAGAACCGTCTTTGCCTGTCGCATGCCCCCCGTTCTATCATCGCGGCTATGGCCGAGTCACCCGTGGCGTTCGCAACGCTCGCGCTGTTCCTCGCCGGCATCTTTCCGGTGCTGGCTCCCCGGATGCCGGCGCGGGTCGCCGCTGTGTTGCCGCCGATCGTGCTCTCCTATGTGGCTGCGACGGCGCTGGCCGTGGCGGGGGTCTGGCCCACGGGCGAGGGCGTCGAAAGGCTGCGTGGGCTGCTCGCGCAGGTGCTCCTCCCTGCGCTCATCTTCCTGCTGCTCGTGCGCTGCGACCTACGGGCCGTGGCCGCGCTCGGGCCGCGGGTGCTCGTGGCCTTTGCCGCGGCGACGGCGTCGATCTGCCTCGGCTTCGTCGCCGCCTGGGCCTTGTGGCGATTCGTGCTGCCGGCCGCCGGCTGGCAGGTGCTGGCGAGCGTCGGCGCGGGATGGGTCGGGGGCGCGGCAAACCTTTTGGCCGTGAGCCGTGCGATCGGGGCCACGTCGGAGACCGTGGCGCTCGCGCTCGTGACCGACACAGCCTGCTATGCCGCGTGGGTGACGCTGCTCTTCGCCACGGTGCCGCTCGCGGGCCGTTTCAACCGCTGGGCCCGGGCGACGGAAGCCCTTCCCGCTGCTCCCGCAGTCGCTTGCACGTCGGCCGCCGCGACGCCCGGGAGCGTGCTCGTGTGGCTGGCCGTGGCGTTCGCCGCCGCGATGGCGGCACAGGCCGTTGCAGCGCGCCTGCCGGCTGCGGGCGTGCTCAACGCCTCGTCGTGGAGCCTGCTCGTGGCCACGGGGCTCGGGCTCGGCGTCGCCCTCACGCCGCTCGGCCGGCTGCCGGGCGGCGAGGCGACGGCGTCGGCCCTGCTCGCGCTCGTCGTGGTGGCGATGGGATCGCAGGGGAGCTTCGCGGGGCTCGCCTCCGCGCCGGCATTCATCCTGGCGGGAGCCACGGTGCTCGCGATCCACGCCGCGGCGATGGTCTGCGTGGCGCGGCTCTTCCGGCTCGACCTCGCCCTCTGCGGGATCGCGTCGCTGGCCAACATCGGCGGGATTGCGTCGGCCCCGGTGCTCGCCGCTGCGCATCGGCCCGCGCTCGCGCCTGTTGGCGTGCTGCTCGCGCTG
>CAZDTC010000194.1:0-4992 GCA_964508125.1 uncultured Candidatus Kuenenia sp. | reverse complement strand
CCTCGTTCACGGCGGCGTCGGTCGTTTTGTCGTCCCCCTCGCTGCGCACGAGATTCCCCGGAAGTTCGTCGCGACCGCGGGCATCGTACACGAGCCGGTGCCGCCGCCCGGCGGGCGAGGGCACCGCGAGCATCGTGGGCATCTGGGATGCGAACGAGCGCACCGCCCTCACGGCCGACCCGGCAGCCAGGGCCACGAGCGCCATGTCGCGGAGCTTCGGGTCGGCGCAGTGCGCGATGTTTTCGAGCATGTAGGGCGGGATGATGCACTGCAGGGGATGCCCGTGGGGCGACCGTCCCGGTCGCCAATGCGGCCCCAACTCCCGGCAAGCGAGACGCTTGCCCCACGGTCCGCCAGCCGAAAGATGCCGATTCATGCCGGGTCGTCCTGAAAGGGTGGGCAAGGTGCCCCGACATCGACGGTCGGGCGACGGCCGCTCAAATGACCGGTTGCAGGGTTCCGATTGCCTTGGTGGGTAGTGTTCCCTCGAACAGGGGCCACCCGCAAGGAGTCCCTCCCGTGAGCCAGCATCCCGGCCGCCCGGCCCTCGCCTGCGCCCTCTTCCTCGCCCTCGCCGCCCCGGCCGCCGCCGGCGACCTCACGCGGCTCGTCGACGGCCTCGCCGCCCCGTTCAAGGCCCTGCACCGCTCGGCCCCCGACACGTGCCGCGACGACGCAATCGAGCAGCTCGGCCGCGAGATCGACTGGCTCCAGCATCAGCTCGATCTCCATGGCTCGATCGTCGCCAAGGCGCCCGACGTGTGGGGGCAAAACAGGCTCGTTCGCCATCGCCTCGAATACGAAGAGCAGCTCCGCCGCCAGCTCCCGCTCTTCGAGCAATACAGCCAGGCGGCGATCCGGCGCAGCGACCAATCGTTTCTGGGAATGGCGCTGGCGGTGCAATCGGCGACGGGCCGGCGCCGCGGCGCGGAATTCGTGGAGGCGCCCGAGGCGAGCGTGGTCAACTCGATCCAGACGCTCCTCCCCACCACCAACGAAGCCGCGGGCCGCGCCGATCCCGTCGTGATCGCGCGCACTGCCCCCTTCGCGGTGCCCGAACTCGCGCCCGGGATGCAGTTTGAGGAGCGGCCGCTCGCGCTCGAGCCCACGCTCCAGCTCGACCACCTCTCGCGGTATGTCAACCATCTCCACGAACTGCGGCGGATCAACGAGGGCGATGATTCGGCCGATGCCCCCGGCTACGCGCTCAATCTGGTCCGCATCCCGGTCTCGGTCGTGCCTGGCCAGAAAACCCGCAAGGGCCACGGCGCGGAGGTGACGATCACGGTCGACCCCGATCTCGACGCCGCACTGCTGCCGAACACGGTCCGCGACCTCGTGATCAACGACCTCGTCGATCTCGTCGCCCCGGCGCTCATGCACTGCGTCAACGATCCCGACTGCGTCGCGTGGGCCGATCAGATCCTCGCCCCGGCGCCCCACGAGGCCCAGCGGGCGGGCGTGATGGCGGCGATGCGGTCGCTCGCGGAGCGGCTGCCGGCGATCACGCCCTCGACGGCGCCCTCGCTGAAGACGCGGCGGTCGCGGCTGCCGATCCCGGTGTCGCAGCTCGCGGAGGTGGCGGGCGTGCGGCAGATCGCCGTCCTCGTGCAGGCGGCGCGGCGATCCCTCTCCGCGCATCCCGCAGCCCGGCCGTGCATCGAATATGTCGACGTTCGCGGGTATCTCGCGGAAGAGCTCGGCGCGGCCTATGACATCGTCGCGCTCGACGCCCATCGCGACCTCTGGGCGCAGCTGCCGGGCTGGCGGCTGCCCGAGCTCGTGCGCGGCCGCCGCGCCGACGACATCGCCCGCGTGCGCTGCAATGTGCTCACCGCGCTCGGCACGGGCCGCGAGCCGCTCGATGCCGCCGCCCCCGAGCTCCTGCCCGGGCCCGAGGCGGGCATCTGCTGCGAGGAAAATCCCGCCGCCGAGCCGCTCTGCCGCACGGCCGCGGCGGTGCTCGCCTGGGGGATTCTCGTCGAGTCGGCCCTGCTCGAGGAACGGCTCGCGAGCGACATGCGCGGGGCGGGCGTGGCCGCGTGCGGCCTGCCGCTCGTGGGGCCCGACCCGTCCCCGGAGGCGCGGGCCGCGTTCGCCGACTACGTCCGCCGCCGCTGGCCTGTGCGCGTGTTCGCCCTCGATCCGGCCATCGACGAGCAGACGGTCGAAGACGCCTTCGCGCGCCGCCGCGAGCTGCAGATCGCGACGGCCGCCGCCTTCGCCACCGGCCGGCTGAATGCCCAGGCCCTCCAGCGCTACACGCGCCGCATGGAGGCCGACATGTCGGTGGTGGCGCTCAACCGCACGGCCGTCGGCTTCGCCCACGGCGCCGACACATTCGGCTGGAGGTTTCACCCGCGGGTGCAGACGCCCCCCACGCGCGGCCAGCTCGCGGCCCTCGGCGAGACGCTCTGCGGCCCCTCGTCTGATGCCGATCTCATGCAGCGGGCGCTGGAGGAGGGGATCCGCGAGTGCGTGGCGATCGTGGTCATGCCGTCGTTCGTGCCGCGGCTCACGTTCGACGTGCAGACCCGCTGGTTTTCGCTCGCGCATCCGGCCGCCACGGAGCCCGGCATGCGGCACACGCTCAAGCTCTCGCGGTCGCTCAGGGCGATCGAGCAGCGGGCGGCCGCCTGCGGCCGGTGCGGGCATCTCTATCACGACGGCCAGCAGGCCCGGCTGATGCGGAAGGTGGAGCAGCTCGCCGAGCGCATGCCGCAGCAGACCCTTCAGGCGCGGATCCCGCATGAAAACACCTGCGGCGGTTTCGAACTCTTCGATGCGGGCGTCACCGACCTCGCGCCCGAGCTGTCCGGCTGGTTTGGGGCGCCGGGCGTCGATCCGGCGGCGGGCACGACGCTGTTTTTGATCGGCAAGGGCTTCAGCGTGCACGACACGCGCGTGATCGCGGGCGGCCGCCCGGCCCGCTATCGGCTCCTCTCGCGCGAGGTGATCGAGGTGGAGATCCCGCCCGCCGTGCAAACCGTGGGGCAAGCGTCTCGCTTGCCATGTGAGCCATGCTCCTTCACGACCGCCGCCGTCGACCCCCTCCCGCCCCCGGCCGACGCCCCCGCCCTCCCGCTCTCCTTCCCATGCCACGAGCGCGAATTCGTCGACATCCACCTCGCCACGCCCTACGGCGTCACGAGCCACCTGCTCGTGCCGGTGGCCCGCCGCACGGGCGGCGCCGACGCGGCCGGGTGCATCCTCGCATTCGTCGAGTCGAATGCGCTGCGGCTCTCGTTCACCGTCAGCAAGGCCACGGCCTCGCGCACGGGGGCGGCCCGCGTCGATGAATTTTTCGCCGCCGACGCCGACCGGATCGAGATCCGGGCGCCGGAGGTGTTTGTGCCGCCGGCCCGCGGCGCGCTGCAGTTCGTGCTCCGCGACGAGTCGAGCGGGGCGACGGCGGCGGTGCTCTCGTTCGAGCCGCTCGTGTTCGACACCCGGGCGAGCGCCTACGTGATCGCCGGGGGCGACCTGCGCAACTTCGTGGGCGACACGTCGCGGCCGGCCACCGACAAAACACTCCGCGGGGCGCTCAAGCCGTATCTCGACGCCCTCCTCGCCCGCGGCGAGATCGCCAACGACGGCGACACGATTCCGTTTTCGCTCACGGCCACGCTGGTGGCGGAAGGCCAGCGCGTGCCGGTGGCGGGCACGATCCCGCTCACCGTCACCCGCCGCGGCAAGACGACCGTGGAGCCGGAGTAGCCACGTGGGGCAAGCGTCTCGCTTGCCAAGTGGGGCGAGCGTCTCGCTTGCCAAGAGTTGATGCCGCATTGGCGACCGGGACGGTCGCCCCACTCCAGATGGCGACCGGGACGGTCGCCCCACTTGCTACGTCACCACGTTGCGGGGCTGCCCTGCCGCAAACGCCTGCACGTTTGCCGCGGTCACCTCGATCAATCGCCGCCGGGCGTTGCGCGTGGCCCACGCGATGTGCGGCGTGATCACGCAGTTTCGCGCCGTGAGCAGCGGGTTTGACGCCGGCGGCGGCTCCATGGTGAGCACGTCGAGCCCGGCCCCCGCGATCGAGCCCGCATCGAGGGCCGCCGCGAGGTCGGCCTCGTTCACGAGCGCCCCGCGGGCCGTGTTGATGAGGAAGGCCGTTCGCTTCATCGCGGCCAGCCGGGCCGCATTCACGAGGTCTTTCGTGTCGGGCGTGAGCGGGCAGTGGAGGCTCACAACGTCGCTCTCGCGAAACACGCGGTCGAGCGAGGCATGCTCGCCCCCCTCCACCGTGCCGGTGCCGCTGCGGCGGTGGGCGAGAATCCGCATCCCAAACGCCGCCCCGATCCGGGCCACGGCCGCGCCGATCCGGCCGTAGCCCACGATGCCGAGCGTGAGGCCGGCAAGCTCCACGAGGTCGCCATCCCAGTAGCAGAAGTCGGCACAGGCGGCCCAGCGGCCCTCGTGCACGGTGCGATCGTGGTGGCCCGTGCGGTTGGTGAGCTCGAGCAGAAGCGCAAACACGGCCTGGGCGACGTTGGGCGTGGAGTATTCGGGCACGTTGCACACCACCACGCCGTGCTCCTTCGCCGCAGCCACGTCGACGACGTTGTAGCCCGTGGCGAGCACGCAGATGCAGCGCAGCCCGGGCAGGGCGGCGATCGTGTCGCGAGAAAGGAGCGTCTTGTTGGTGAGCACAATCTCGGCGCCCCGGGCCCGGGGCACGATGTCGGCATCGGCCGAGCGGTCGTGCACGACGAGCGTGCCGAGCGCGGCGAGCGCCTGCCACGAGAGGTCGCCGGGGTTCGCGGTGTAGCCGTCGAGAACGACGATCTTCATGCGTGCGGATTGTAGTGAGGCAAGCGTCCCGCTTGCCAACGTGGGGCAAGCGTCTCGCTTGCCAAATTGGCGACCGGGACGGTCGCCCCACGTTACTTCTTCTCGTCGAGCGTGATCGACGCGGAGTTGATGCAGTAGCGGAGGCCCGTGGGGGGCGGGCCGTCGTTGAACACGTGCCCGAGGTGCGCCCCGCAGCGG
>CAZDTC010000193.1:0-4994 GCA_964508125.1 uncultured Candidatus Kuenenia sp. | reverse complement strand
ATCATCTTCAATTCCGAGATCTTGTCGACGAGCGGCTGCTCGCCCGGCTGCGCCGGCCGCCCCCCTGCCCCGCCCTGCTGCCGGGCCTGCTGCTCCTTCTGCGCCTTCTCGAGCGCGCCGAGCATCTCCTCGAGGTTGGCGACGAGATCTTGCACCAGGCCGCGGGTCGTGTCTCCCGTGTCGCCGCGGCCGAGCCGCGCGGCCGCCTGCGTGGCGTCGTCGCGCACCTGCTCCAGCGCCTCCGGGATCGCGACGGCCGAGCCGTCGTCGCGCACGAGCACGAGGGCCTTCCCGGCATCGACGCCGATCGCCGCCTGTTCGCGGCCGAGCCGCGCCGCTTCCAGCTGCCGCTCGCGATCCGCACCCGCCTGATCGGCGGCCTTTTCCGCAGCCAGCTTGTCGATGCCCGCGAGCACGGCCTTCTCGGCGCGGAGCATGGCGCGAAGGCGGGCCTCCAGTTGCACCAGCAGTTTCTCGACCTCCTCCTCGCGGAGCTGGCGCAGGATCTCCTCGAGCTCGGCCCGCGCCGTCTCGAGCTCCTCGACCGCCTTCTCCTGCTCGCCGCGGGCGTCACGGCGCCGGGCTTCGTCGAGCTGCTCCTTCGCCTTCTGCATCCGGCGCTTCGCCGCCTCGAGCCGCTGCTTCGTGCGAGCGGCGCGCGAGGCCTCGTCGTCGCCCTCGATCGGCTTCTCGCCACTCTCGGCCTCGGATTCCTCGCCGGGCTGGCTGGACTGCTGACCGGATTGCTCGCCCTGCTCGCCACTCTGGCCGCCCTGCGAATTCGGTTTCCCGCCATTCGGGGAACCCTCCGTTTGTTCTCCCGCCTCCGCTTTCCCTGCGTCGCCGCCGGCGCTTGCATCCATCCGCTTTGCAAACCCCTCGATGTCGCGGGCGAGTTCCTCCGTCTCCTCGGCGAGCTTCTCCTGGCGGCCGGCGAGTCTCTCCGCATCGCCGCCCGCCTCGGTCGAGCCCTCGATGTCGCGTTGCTTCGCGATCGCCTTCGCCACGCGCGAGAGAAACTTCTTCACCTCCTCCTTCGCCGACGCCCGCTGCCGTTCGGTGTCGCCGGCCTCGAGCAGTCCGAGCAATTCCTGGAGCTTCTCGATCGCCGTCGCCTGGCTGGAGCCCGCCTTCAAGAGCTGCCCCTGCTCGAGCAGCGACACGATCAGATCGAGCCGGTCGCCCACCTCCTCCTCGCGGGCCCGCGCAAACACGTCGCGGAGGAGCGCCGAGCGCCGCGGATCGTTGGCCGCCATCAGGTCGGCCAGGCGCAGAAACGTGCGCTCGAGGTCACGAAACTGCCGGACCACGTCCTGCTCGCGCGAGGCGAGCGGCGGAGCCGCGGCCGGCGCAGGCGCGTCGGCGGCGCGGGCCACGCCCGCCAGGCAGCCCACGATCATCCACGGCGCGAGGCCGTGAACAAGACGCGACAGTGACCGCGGGTGGATCATGGACGGCGCCGGACGGCCCTCACGGTTGCTGGAGCGCCTCGCGCGCCCGCTGCTTCTGCTTCCGCAGGGTTTCCGCCCGGATCTCCTCCTGGGTCCGGATCAGGCCCCGCAGCGCATCGACGACCTCGTTGAACGACTCCAACTCCATCATCTTATCCAGCACCGCCCTCATCCGCGCGAGCACGGCATCGACGCTCCGCACGACCTCCTCCCGCGGAGGCCGGCGCCGGCAGGCTGCCACGAGCGCCGGAAGATCGTCGGCGGCGATCTTCGCGAGCGGGTCGGCGATCTGGGCCACGAGACGGTTGTCGAGTTCGGCGGAAAGCAGGGCGTTGTTTTCGAGTTCGGCGCGGATCAGGCGGAAGGCCGTCGCGATCTCGCCGGTCTCCCCGGCCGCCCGCGCCGCCGCCTCCGCCAACCGGGCCACGTCGTCGCGGTCGGGATCGTCGGCGCCTGTCGGGCGATCGGCCGGCGCCACGAGCCGATCCCGGGCCTGCGCGAGGTCGGCCACGCTGCTCTCGAATCGACGGCGCAGGATGATCTCCCGGGCCTCGAGCATCGCGAGCAGGGCCTCGGGAGTGACGACTTCCAGGGTCCACGCGTCGGACGTGCCCGTGTTCGGCCCGCCCTCGAGCCGGCAGCCGTCGGTGGCCGTGACGGCCACGGTGAGGCCGCCGCCGGGCACGAGGCCGAGCGATTGGAGCGACACCCGCTCGGGCGCGTCGGGCGGCAAGTCCACGACGGCCGCGCCCGGCGCCACGCGCGCGATCGGCACCGCGACCACGGCCCCGTCCGCACCCTGCAGGAACACCCCCGCCGCATCGATCCCGTGGTCGTCGCTGATCGTGCCCACGAACGGGAGCACGGCAGCCGGCGTGACCGCCGTCGAGATGCCGGGCATGCGCACCGCCACCTGCGGCGGTGCATCGGGCACCGCCGAGAGCACGAACGAGATCGGATCGCGGTTCATGAGTCCGTCGGTGTCGGTGAACCGCACGGCGATCGTGCGGTCGCCGCTCGCCGGGCCCAGCGTGGCCGTGATCGTCTGCCCGCGAACGCCCTCCGGCAGCGTGCCAAGCACGTCGTCGCCACCGTCGCCGACGGCCACGATCTCGGCCGCAGCCAGCGGCTTCGTCGCCGTGCACGCGATCTCCACGGCCGATCCGGCCGGCACCTGCACGATCCGCGAGGCCGGAGCCTGCCGGCGGCCACCGCCGAGATACTCGGGCTGCGTGTAGCCGATCTCGAGCCGCTCGAGGCCGGGCGCGTCGACCACGACGAGCTTGAGCCCACGCAGCCGCGCGTCGCCGCCGCGGACCTCGAGCGCAAGATCCTCCGTCACGCCCTTGAGCACGTGGCCGAATGCCTGAGCGCCGTCGACGACGCCGCCGCGTGTGCCCATCCGATCGGTCCGCCACCCGCCGCCAGAGCGACTGCGCAGGTCGATCACCTCGGGCACGAGCCGATCGGCGGCCGCCTTCACGATCACCTCGACGTCGCTGCCGCGGGCCACGATGCGCCGTCCGTCGACGAAGCCCTCCGCCGTGAGGGCCACCTGTCGCGGCCAGGGATCGTCGCGAAAGAACACGTGGCGGCGCACCCAGAGGTCGGCGAGCGCGGGCCGGCCGAGCGAAAACCCGGCGATGCTCGCCGCGCCGAGGAGCCCCGCCAGCAACAGCCCCGCGAGCAGCCGCCGGCGGAACAGCCGCCCGCGGTCGACTTGATCGACGAGCGCTGCCGCTTCGGCGACGGTGCGGGCGAGCAGGCCGGGATCGACGTCGTCCCGCGGCTCCTCCGCGAGCTCGATCGCGGTCGAGAGGCTGTCGCGAAACTCCGGATGGGCCCGCTCCACGAGCGTTGCGAGGGCCGTGTCGGCCAGGGGTGTGGCGAGGCGGCCCACGAGCTTCACGGCGACGAGCCACACGAGCCCGACGAGCGCCGCGCCGGCCGCCAGCATCCGCCACCGCGCCGGCGGCTCCACGAGCCAGTCGGTCGCGAGCGTCAGCCAGAAAATCGCCGTGCCGGCGAGGCACACGAGCGCCAGCGACTCGACCCAGACCCAGCGTCGCGTGCTCTGCCGCAGTGCGGCGAGCAGGCCGCGGAGCCGCGTCATCTCGGGCGAACTGTCCAGCTCGGAGCGCACGGCGGCCGACGGCGTGCTGTCGGTCTTGGCAGGGGCGGCGGTGGCCACGGTGCGGTCTCGAAACGGTGGTTGGAAGATGTCAGGCGAGGCGGACGAGCCGGCGCACGATCCATTCGAAGCAGAGGAGGCCGCACGCGGTGGCGAGCAGGGCCGTGTTCAGCCAGCGCTTGAAGGACGGGTCCGGGGCCCCGCTCTCGTATTCGCGGCGCGAGCGGTCGGGGATCAGGGCGGCGAGGGCGCGCGACTCGTCGACGGTCCACGCCGGACCGGCGAGGTAGCGGGCCGATCCGCCCGACAGCGCCGCGAGCTGGTCGAGCACGCCGCGATCGAGCCGCGGCCGCTCGAGTTCGCGGTCGGGCAGCCGGGCCTGGATGCGGCGCGACAGCTTCTCTCCCGACCCGACGCCGAGGTCGACCTCGATTCGCCACGGGCCTTCGCGGGCCGCGACGAACGCCCCCTGCACGACGCCCGGCCGCGCGGCTTCGGGCACGAGCGGCACGCGAACCACCGTCCCGTCGGGGCCGACGGCCTGGCAGGCAAGCGGCGCGGCCGCCGCCGTTTCCTTCTCGCCGCCGGCCGAGACCACCCGCACGACGACGCTCGACCCCACGGCATAGCGATCCCGCTCGACGAGCAGCCGGGCCTTCCGCGACCCGCGCAACAGCCGCCCCTGCGAGACGTGCCGCACGAGTTGCGTCGTGAACCGCTCGTAGGCCGCGTCGTCGATGCCACGCAGTCGCCATGTCTCGCCGCTCCCGAGAAAGAACACGCTGCCCGATCCGTAAAACTGCCCCGCGAGGGCGATCGGGTTGGAATCGACACTCAGCCCGTCGGCCGCCGACGCCCGCGCCCGGGCGTAGACCGTGGCGCCGGGCTTCGCCGCCGTCGCCCCGCAGCACGTGTAGAAGCCCTTGAACTCGCTCCACAGCGACTCGCTCGCGGCGCGGCTCGAAGCCAGCCAGAGGAACTCCGCGTCCTGGCCGTCGGCCGTGAACACGAGCGGCATCGGATCCTCGCGGCTCTGCGTGCCTTCGTAGGCCACCGGCACGCTCCGGCGAAGCTCCACCGGATGCAGCGACCGCATCACCGACGTCTGTGGATCGGCGAGCCACGCTTCCGCGAACACATTGCCGGCGACGAGCACGAGGCCGCCCGACTCGCGCGACACCCAGCGCTCGAGCCGCGCCTGGGCGGCGGCGTCGAGCAGCCGCCAGTCGTAGTCGAAGGCCACGATCGCGTCGTATTCGTCGAGCTCCTCGGCCGTCGCCGGAAAGCCGTCGAGGATCCGGCGGGCGTCCTGCGAGATGCCGGGGGCTGCCGTGCCGAGCAGGACGTCGACCGCGAAGCTCTTGTCGCGGTCGAGGATGTTGCGCATGAACTGATACTCGCGCGACGGCCCC
>CAZDTC010000192.1:0-4995 GCA_964508125.1 uncultured Candidatus Kuenenia sp. | reverse complement strand
ACCGCGGCCGCTGCGGCCCGCCACCTGCGTCACGAGCTGGCAGGTGCGCTCGGCGGCGCGGAAGTCGGCGAGATGCAGGGCGGCGTCGGCGTTGACCACGCCCACGAGCATCACGTCGGGGAAGTCGAGCCCCTTCGCGATCATCTGCGTGCCCACGAGGATCTCGATCTCGCGGGCGCGGAACGCGTCGAGCGTGCGCTCGTGGCTGCCGCGGGTGCGCATCGTGTCGGTGTCCATGCGGGCCACGCGCACTCCCGGGAAGAGCCCGCGCACCTCGTCTTCGAGCCGCTGCGTGCCCGTGCCGCGCTGGGCGGGATGCGGGGCGCCGCAAGCAGCACAGTCGCGGGCGAGCTTGGTCACGAGCCCGCAGCCGTGGCAAATGCCACGGTTGCCGGGACGATGCACCGTGAGCGCAAGGTCGCACTGTGGGCAGCGGACGGTGTGGCCGCAGGCCCGGCACTGCACGTGCGTGGCAAACCCGCGCCGATTGAGGAGCAGCATCACCTGCCCGCCTGCGTCAAGCGCCCACTTCATCCCGGCGGCCAGCCGCGGGCTCACGCTTCCCCGGCCGCGGCTCGATGGATCGCGGAGGTCCACCGTGATCACCGGCGGTAGGTGCGAGCCGCCCACGCGGTCGGGCAGGCGGCACATCGTCCAGTCGCCGGCAAGGCACCGGGAAAAGGTCTCGAGCGAGGGCGTCGCCGAGCCGAGCACGAGCGGCACGCCCGCATCCCGCGCGATCCACTCGGCCACGTCGCGGGCATGGTAGCGCGGCGCCGTCGCCTGCTTGAACGAGCTCTCGTGCTCCTCGTCGATCACGACGAGGCCCAGCCGCGGCGTCGGTGCGAAGATCGCACTGCGGGCGCCGACGACGACGCCCACGCGTCCGCGGGCGATCTCGCGCCACTGCGCGTGCCGCTCGGCAGGCGTGAGATGGCTGTGGAGCACTGCCACGGCCCCAAACCGGGCCCGGAAGCGGTCGCACGTCTGCGGCGTGAGGCTGATCTCAGGCACGAGCACGATCGCCTGCTTGCCTGCCGCCACCGTTTCCTCGACGGCCTGCAGATAGACCTCCGTCTTGCCGCTGCCGGTCACGCCGAAGAGCACGATCGTCTCATGCCGCCCGGCCCGCATCGGCGCGAGGATCGCGTGGAGAGCAGTCGTCTGCGCCGGCGACAGTTCCGCCGGCCGCTCGTGGCTGATCCGTGCCCGGGTCTGCTTGGGTGCGGCCTCCTCCGCATCGCCCGCTACCGCGAGCAGTCCGGTCCTCACGAGGCGGGCGATCACCGCGCGGCTCGCGCCGGTGCGCCGGGCGAGATCCTCGGCCGTGGCCGGCGCGGCTGCCGCGGCGAGCACCTGCGCCTGGGCGGGCGTGGGCTTTCGGGCCGGCTTCGTACCTGTGGCCACGAGGAGCGGCACGGCGCGCCGGCGGCGCGTGGCCCGCACGCCCGCGGGGAGTACGGCCTCGAGCACCTCGCCGCGCCGTGCGAGCCACTTCTCACTCATCCATAGCGTGAGCTCGAGCATCCGCCGCGAGAGCAGCGGCGCGTCGTCCTCGACGCCGGCCACGCTCTTGAGCGGCTGCTGCGGCAGTTCACCCGCCCTCACGCCCACGCAGTAAGCGAGCCGCTCGCGGTTGCCACGGCCAAGCGGCACCCGCACCCGCTTCCCCGGCTCCACGGCGGCCGCGAGCGCTTCGGGCACGAGGTAGTCGAGCGGCTTGTCGACGCCGTCGGGGAGCACGACCGTCGCGACGATCCCTTGACGCGCGTCGTCTTCCTCCCAGGCCGGCCGGGTTTCGAAAAGCTCACGCTGGCTCGTAGACTGCCGCATCGCGACGATTAGAGCATCTGTCGCGGGCGCGCGAGGAGGCACGATGCGGATCGGGATTTTTGGTGGCAGTTTCGACCCGGTACACCACGGGCATCTCGTCGTGGCCGAGTGCTGCCGCGAGCAGGCGACCCTCGACCGCGTGCTGTTTGTGCCGGTCGCCACGCAGCCCCTCAAGCAGGATCGCACGCTCGCCGCCGGCCACCACCGGGCTGAGATGCTCACGCTCGCCGTCGGCGGCAACCCAGCGTTCGCCGTGTCGACGCTCGAACTCGACCGGGGCGGCGTGAGCTACACGGTCGACACGCTGGCGGCGATCCGCGAGCAGCACGTCGACGACGAACTTTGCCTCATCCTCGGCCCCGACGCGCTCGCGAGCCTCGCCGACTGGCGCGAGCCCACGCGGATTCTCGCCTCGGCCCGCGTGCTCGCCGTGGAACGCGCCGGGCTCGACGACGTGGCGGCGATCGTGCGGGCCCCGCAGCTGGCGGTGCTGCTCGGGCCGGAGCGGGCCGCCCAGATCGTGAGCGACAAGGTCGTGGTGCCGGCGATCGGGATCCGGGCGAGCGACCTTCGGGGTCTCGTTCAGGCGGGCCGCAGCATCCGCTACCGTACGCCCCGCGCAGTGGAGCAATACATCGCCTCGCACGGGCTGTATAGGTAACCGTGGGGCAAGCGAGACGCTTGCCCCACGCTACGCGCCCAGTCGCGCCGCGAGTAGTCGGCTCATCGGCTGCGACCGCGTGCGCGCATCGGCAGCGAGTGCGGCCACGAGCACGGCGAGTTGCGTCGTCGCGGGGTGCTCGAGATTCAGCAGAATCCGCTGCTCGCCGCCGACGACACAGGGACCACCAGCCAGTTCACCGAGCGGCTCCTCACGAACCACGTATCCCAGATCGTGGGCAAGCTGTCTCGCTTCCGCGAGCAGCCCGAGCGTGTCGGCCATCGGTGCAACGCCTACCTCGGGCCGCCGGACGGCATGCCGAGTTCCTTCCGCCGCTGATCCATCGCCCGCCGGTATTCCACGTAGCGGGCCCGCTGCTCCGGAGTCGTGGAGTCGATGATTCCCTTCCTCCACTTGTTGCTGTTGTCTTGCGTGGGAGGCTGGGAGGCGTTGCCCCCCTGCTGGTTGCCGGATCCGGGGCCTCCCGGGCCACCGCCCGGCGGCCCTCCCCCACCACCGCCGCCAAAGAACCCGGCCACCTTGCTCGCGGTCTCAAAGGCGTTGCGCATCATCTCTTCCTGTTTGATTTGCCGGTCGAGTTCCGCCTGACGCTTCGCCGGAGGAAGCGCGAAGTAGGCGTCGATCCGCTGCCGGATGGCCGAGCGAAACATGCCGCCGCCGGTCCGCTCCACCTGGGGCCGCAGGCTCTCGGGCAGTGCCTCCGTCTTCTGACGGATCGTGGCCATCGCCGTCACCGCCTCGGTGGCCTCCGCCAGCGTCGACGGACCGCCGGTGGCCACGAACTTCTGCCGCGCCTCCTCCTGCAGCTTTTGGATCTCCGCGACGCGCGGGTCGGTCGTGAATCGGATCCAGCCGCCCAGCCAGGCGACGAGAAAGGCGAGCAGGCCGAGGACCGCCACGGCGGCGATCCACCGGCCGAGGCGCCGGGAAGACGTGTCGGTCGCCGCCGGCGACAGCCGGGAGGCACGGATCGATGCGGTGCTCATGGTTGGCCTCGGGGCATGGAGGGGGACTCAGAGGTTCTCGACATGGCCGTCGAAGTACAGGAAGTTGCGGGCGCCCTCAGGCGGCGTCCACCCGTCGAACTCGTTGGTGTCGGAGATGTCCGGGGCGAGGAACGCCGCGAATCCGCTCATGTGGAAGGGCGCGAACTCGTAGAGCACCCACAATTTCGACGTCGCGAGGTTGCCGCCCATGCGCCGCGACGTGAGAGCCTCCTCGCGGGTCTTGCCGGTCTCCGGCGTCACCAGTTCATTCACGAGCCGGCGCACCGGATATTCGTAGCTCGTGCCCTCGTAGGCGAGCGACTGATAATCGGCGATCGCCCGCTTCGCCACCGAGTCGGTGCCCGACATGATCGCCGAGTGGGCCGCCTTGATGGCGGTGACGTCGGTGCCCGACTTGACGTAGTACACGGTGTCGGAAGGGCAGCGGAACACCTCCCGCCTGCCTTCCGTGAAGTCGGCGAGCGCGGAAACGATGCTCGGGCGGAGCGCCCGCGCGGGTGTGAACGGATAGTTCAGCACTTCGAAGCTCGGCTGCTGCGCCGCCACCGGAAATCGCCCCCGCGTCTTCCTGTCGAGAAACATCTGGAACGCGATCCCGACCTGCTTGAGATTCGACTTGCAACTCGTCCGGCGGGCCGCCTCGCGGGCGTTTTGCACGGCCGGGAGGAGCAGGCCCACGAGCACGCCGATGATGGCGATCACGACCAGAAGTTCCACCAGCGTGAACCCGGTGGCCGGGCGCCGTGAGCCGGCATCTCCGCGCACCAGGCGCGAGCGTTCCGCCCAGCGCGTGGATTCGAGGATTCGTCTCATCAAGGGCCTCCGTCGACTCGACGTCATCGTCACGGTCCGCTCAGGTTCGCCAGCCACACTCGACCGCACCGCCCACTGCTGAAATGAAACGGTCAAGGCGTCGAAAAGGAGCGTGCTGCCGACATTTATAACCGGGAATTCCAGCCGCCGATACAGACGAAACAGCGTAAGTGTCTGCGGGACAGGGATTTCCAGGGAGTGAGCCGATGTTCGAGAGCGTGCCAGAGCCGCTGCCGCGCCGCGACGAGGCGTCGGTGCTCCGGCACCAGCTCGAGGTAGCCAGGCTCAAGCACGCCGCCGAGGTGGGGGCTCTCCGCCGCCAGCTCCTCGAGGCGCAAAAGGCGGCCACGCTCGGCGAACTGCTCGGCACCACGACGCACGAGTTCAACAACGCCCTGACCACGATCCTCAACTACGCCAAGCTGGGTCTGCGGCACCGCGACCAGGCAACGCGCGACAAGGCCCTCGAACGAATCCTGTCGGCCGGTACCCGCGCGGCGAAGATCACGGCCAGCGTGCTCGGCATGGCCCGCGGCGGCACGGCCCGCCTGGAGCCTGTGAACCTCGAGCTCCTCGTCGAAGACGTGCTCGTGCTCCTGGAACGAGAGATGACGAAGTATCGCGTCCAGGTGGAGCGCGAGTTCGCCCCGGTGCCGAAGG
>CAZDTC010000191.1:0-5025 GCA_964508125.1 uncultured Candidatus Kuenenia sp. | reverse complement strand
GGCTCCGAATGCGGGTCGTTACCACCTACCTGAGCGTCAGGCGACAGGATGCGGGGCGACCCCGAGCCGGTTTGGGCGAGTTTACTGGCAAGCGGGACGCTTGCCCCACGTCAGCCGCGGACGACGCGGCGCAACAGCCAGAGGCCCCAGAGCGTGATCAGCACGTTCCCCATCCACACGGCCGGCGGCGGCAGCACACCCGCCTTCACCCGCGAGATCCCGAGCATGAACACGGGGTAGTAGACAACCAGGATCGGTAGGAAGCACAGGAAGAAGCTCGTGAGGAAGTCGGCGTTGCGCATCCGGATCGCCATCGGAGCGCCCACGAGCACGAAGCACAGGCAGCTGAATCCGTTGGCCCAGCGGCGCCACGGCTCCATGATGATGCGGTTGAGGCGGTTGGTGGCGTGCTTCGACTGCTGACGTTCCTGCTCGATGGCCACCGGCGTCGTCTGCTCGAGCCGCCCGGTGAACATCCCGATCGCCGTCTTCGCGGCGGCGAGTTGCCGGATCTGGCCGAGGAGGGCCACCTGGTCGACACGGGCCTTGGCGAACTCCGCCATCGGGATTTCCGAAGGGCTCGTCGCCGCGATCTCCTTGCGGCTGACGGCATCGAGCGGCACGACTCGCTCGATTGTGTCGGGGAACACGGCCTTCACGTCGCCCACGTGGAGCGTGCCGTTGCGGCAGGTGATCGTGAGCGAGGCAGTCTGCGGGTCGGCCCGCATCTCCGCCTCGGCGGCCGACACGGTCACCGGCGCCGTCTCGCCTCCGGGCTGGAACGAAAGCGTGGGGCGAACGAGCTTCCGCCCCTCCACCCCCTTCACGTTGATCGAAAGCTTCGCCGTGCTGTATGAACGCTGCTGCCGCAGCCGGCCGTAGATGATCTCTTCGACGCTGCCTACGATGACCCGGCGCACGCCGTCGCGGCCCCACGACACTGCGACGTCGTTGAGCCACACGGAGACGAAGCTCACGACAACTGCCAGTCCGAGGGCTGGCCAGATCGCGGCCAGCGGCGTGACGCCCGCCGCCTTGAGCGCGGTGATCTCGTTGCCCGCCGACATCCGGCCAAATACGCTCGCCACAGCGAAGAGCATCGTGCCGGGCACGGCAAACCGCATCGCCTCCGGCAGCACATAGGGCACGAGTTGGACGATCTGAACGATGCCGAGGCCCTGCTGCTGTGCCTCCTTCACGAGCCCCACCACGAGCATGAATAGCGTCAGCGCACCCAGGGCCACGAGGAACACCTGCAGTAGTTCGCTCAACACGTAGCGGGAAAGAATCTTCATGCGTCTGGGAGCTTCAATCCGCGGATCGTGTCGCCGCCGCGCGACTGCTCGACGGCCCGGGTGTAGATGCCGATCGCCTCGGCCACGGCCACGACGGCCTCGTGGAACGCCCCTTCGGCGACATGCCTTCGGACACGGCCGAGAATCGCCGTGGTCCGCTCGCGGTCGGCGTCGGACAAACCCGCGGCCGCGGTCTCGACGCTCGCGACGATCCGCTCCACGATTTCCTGGCTCGGTGTGCAGTCGTAGGTGCGATACGGCCCTTTGCCGAGCCGCTGGCCAGGGAGCAGTGCGCGGCCGTCGCCGCCAGCCGGGGAAATGAAGCCGAGGAACGCAGCGAGCAGGGATCCGAGGAACGTGAGCCCCGCCGCGCCGGCGAGAAACAACGCGACAAAATCCTTCACCTCTCCGTGTGCTTGGAACACCTCGTTGATGTCTTCCACGTTACTGAGGAGCACGAGCGCCATGAACAGGCTGCACGCCGCCACCGCCAGCCACTTCCATGGCACCGCCGCTTGGCCGGTCGCGGCCACCGGCTCCTCTGTGAGGGCCCAGGGCTCGTCGCCGGCCGCCACCTTCGACACCTCCTCGGCGCCGACCCGGGTGACGATCACCGTCACATTGTCCGGCGCGCCGCGCACCAGCGCGAGCCCTACGAGAGAGGCCGTGGCCTCGCTCGGCTCGAGTTCCGCGGCGAACAGGCCGATCTCCTCGTCGGTCACCTGTCCTGAAAGGCCGTCGCTGCAGAGCACGAACGTATCACCCTCCTCCACCGAGTGTGGCCCCTCGAGATCAACGTCGACGTGCGGATGAGGGCCCATCGACCGCGTGATGATGTTTTTGGGGGCGGCCCCGGCCGCCTGCTCCCGCGACATGCCGCCGCTCGCCTCGAGTTCCCACACGAGGGAGTGATCCCGCGACAATTGCTCGATCGTGCGCCCGCGCACGCGGTAGGCCCGGCTGTCGCCGATGTGCCCCACGAGCGCTCCGCGCGGCACGATCACGAGCGCCGTGCAGGTGGTGCCCATGCCTTGAAACTCGGCCGCGCTCTCCCCCTTCGCGTTGATCTCCGCGTTGGTCCGCTCGATGCTGAGTCGCAGCCCGAGCGGAGGCGATCGCTGCGCCTCTTTCTCATAGACGAGTGGCACACGCTCGGCGGCAATCCCGCTGGCCATCTCGCCGGCGGCGTGGGCCCCCATGCCATCGGCCACGAGAAACATCCAGCCGCGCGCCCGGTATTGCTGCGCACTCGAGGGTGGCAGGACCGACTTCGAGTCTTGGTTGTTCGCCCGGCGCCGGCCGACGTCGGTGCGGTCGGAGTAGATCAGGCTCGTGCCTTTGCCCACGCGAATCGAGCCTCGGGGTGTACCGTCCGGGGATTCTAGCGAGGCCGCGCGGCCCGGGCGAGACACGTATGCCCGGGAAAACTGCAGCAAACCAGCGGGCTGCGGCTGCACTGGCGGCCGTGGTGCGGCCTGCGTATCGTCCGCTGCATGCTCCGTATCGCGTACCAGCATCCGTGCCGATGCGTCGTCGCGCTGCTCGCCGTGGTCGCCATCACGGGCTGCGTGCAACGCCGGATGACGATCCGCTCGAGTCCGCCCGGCGCGCTCGTCTACGTCGACGACTACCAGATCGGCACGGCGCCGGTGTCGACCGACTTCGTCTACTACGGCACTCGCAAGATCCGGCTTGTGAAGGACGGCTTCGAGACGCTCACCGTGCGGCAGCCGTTTCCGCTTCCCTGGTATCAGGTGTTTCCGCTCGACTTCGTCACCGAGAACCTGTGGCCAGGCGAGATTCGCGACGAGCGCGTCGTCGATCTGGCAATGTCGCCGATGGCTGCGACGCCGGCGGAGGAAGTCGTGATCCGCGCCGAGCAGGCGCGGGCTTCCGCAGGAAGCCTTCCGGCGTTGGCGCCCGTCGCGCCGCAGGTCGTCGTGCCGCAGCCGATCCCGGCGCCGCCACCAACGCAGATGCCATTGCCCCAACCGCTGCCTGCGCCTCAGTTCGTATCGCCCCAGGCCCAGCCGCTGCCCGGCACCGGACCGGTATTTCCGCCGCAGGCGCCCGCGCCCGCCTTCCAGCCGCCGCTGCAGAATGCGCCTTCCCAGGGAATCCCAAGCCTCGGCGTGCCATAATCCGAGGCCATGTCCTCCGCCGCGCCGCCCACCGCCCCGCTCTCCCGCGCCGCCCTCGAGCGGCACAAGGTCGACCGCCTGCGGCGCCTGCTCGCGGAGATTCTTCCGACCAACGGGTTTTACGCGGCAAAGTTCGCCCGCGTGAGTCACACGATCGACTCGCTCGCCGACATCGAGGCTTGGCCCTTCACCTCCAAGGAGGAACTCGTTGCGGGGTCGCGCGCCGGCAGGCCCGCGAATCTCACCTGGCCGATCGACCGCTATGTGCGGTTTCACCAGACGAGCGGCACCCACGGCCGCCCGCTGCCCGTATTCGACACCGCCGCGGACTGGGCATGGTGGATGGACTGCTGGCGCGAGATTCTCGATCGCGGCGGTGTGCATGCCGGCGACCGCGTGCTCGTGGCCTCGTCATTCGGCCCCTATGCGGGATTCTGGAGCGCGTTCGACGCCGCGATCGCACGCGGGGCGATGGCCTTGCCGACGGGTGGAATGCCGAGCCTCACGCGGCTCGAGCTCGCGCGTGGCCTGGGGGCCACGGTGCTCGTGGCCACGCCGAGCTACGCCCTCCACCTCGCCGAGGTGGCCCGTGACCACAAGCTCGACACCGCACGACTGTCGATCCGGCTCGTGATCGTCGCGGGTGAGCCGGGCGGGTCGATCTCGGCCGTGCGGGCCCGCATCGCCGAGGCCTGGGGGGCCGACGTGCTCGACCACGCCGGCGCCACGGAGGTGGGGCCATGGGGCGTGGGCACGCTCGCGGGCGGCGGCATCGACGTCATCGAGCCGTTTTTCCACGCCGAGTTCCTCGCCCTCGAAACGGGACGTGCAGCCCGGCCCGGCGAGCTCTCCGAACTCGTGCTCACCACGCTCGGCCGCGCGGGGGCGCCCGTCATCCGCTACCGCACCGGCGATCTCGTGCGACCGCGGTGGCCTGACGAGGGCGCGGCCTGCCCGTGGGTCCGGCTCGACGGGGGTATCCTCGGCAGGGCCGACGACATGCTCGTGATCCGCGGCGTCAACATCTTTCCCGGCGCGATCGACGACATCGTGCGGAGTTTTCCCGAGATCGTGGAATACCGCGTGATCATCGACACGGTCGCCAGCCTCGACGAACTGCGGCTCGAGGTGGAAGATCATCTCGCCGCCCCCGCCCGCGTGGCCCGCGAGCTGCAGGTGCGGATCGGGATGCGCGTCGACGTGGCCGCGGTGCCGATCGGCAGTCTGCCGCGGTTCGAGGGCAAGGGCCGCCGCATCATCGATCGCCGCCCCTCCACCCGCGGTCACGAAAACCCGTCGCAACCATGACGCAACCCCTGCCCCGCTCGATCCGCCGGCTCGACGACCCGCGCTCACCCGGCGCGATCGAGATCGTGTGGAGCGACGGTGCAACGGGCGTCTACACTCCGCGGCTGCTGCGCGACGCCTGCCCATGCGCCACCTGCCGCGAGAAGCGAGTGGAGCCGGCCCGCCCGAATCCCCTCGCCGTGCTCGCCCCCGAGGAACTCGCGCCGCTCTCGATCAGTGGCATGAAGCCGGTGGGGCAATACGCCTACTCGATCGAATTCTCCGACGGCCACTCGAGCGGC
>CAZDTC010000190.1:1974-5026 GCA_964508125.1 uncultured Candidatus Kuenenia sp. | reverse complement strand
GTCGCCCCGACTGATTGATTGGAGCCTGGAAACAGGCTCGTGCGTTACCTGCCGATGGTCGGCAGAGCCTTCGGGAAACGACCGGTTATCCGGTAGTCGAATCCGGTACTACCGGATTCCTGTTTTTCGAGAGGTTCGCCATGCCACGGACGAAGGCGGGAACGTCACCGAAGTTGCAGCACCACAGGGCCACCGGACAGGCCCGTGTCACGATCGCCGGCCGCGACTACTACTGCGGCCGATGGGGCTCGAAAGAGGCCACCGCCAAGTACCACCGGCTCCTCGCCGAGTTCTTCAACGGTAACGGAGCGGCACCGATCAGGGAGGGCGCGCCGGGTGGCGACGCCGCAGTTTCGTCGCGCGACGCCGTGCAGGCCGTCACCGTCAGTCCGCAGGGCGTGCACGTCACCACGGCCCCGCCGACCGCCGACCTGCGGTTGTGCGTGTGCGACATCGCGGCCCGCTACCTGCTCCACGCCGAGACGTACTACCGCGACGTCCGTGGCCGCAAAACCAGTAGCTACGACGGCGCCCGCATGGCCGTCCGGGCCCTCGAACCCTACTTCGACGTGCCGGCCGTCGAGTTCGGGCCACTGCGGCTGCAGTCCATGCGAGCCCTGCTCGTCGAGCAGGGGCGGCCACGCGTTACCTGCAACCGGATCGTGAAGGCCGTGCGCCGGCTCTTCAAATGGGCCGCTTCGCAGGAGCTGATTCCGGTTGCGACGAGCGATGCCCTCGCCACCGTGGACCCGCTCCTCGCCTATCGCACGGCGGCGCCTGAACTGCCACCCGTGCGGCCCGTTTCGGATGATGTTCTCGAAGCCACGATCGCCCACCTGCCCAAGGTCGTGGCGGACATGGCGAGGCTGCACCGGCTCACCGGGGCCCGCCCGAGCGAGCTTTGTAGCATGCGGCCATGCGAACATCGACCACTCGGATGCCGAGGTCTGGGAATACCGCCCCGTTCACCACAAGACCGCGTGACGGGGCGAGGAACGGGTCATCCACATCGGCCCGAAGGCCCAGGCGATCCTCAAACCATATTTAGGGCGGGCGGCCGACGCGTTCTGCTTCTCGCCGCGGGAATCGGAGGAAGCCCGTCACAAGGAGCAGCAACTCTCTCATGAGCACTGGTGCAAAAACTGGGGAGCGGGCATCCGCAAAAGTGCGGAACTAGGTCGGCATGGGTGCGGAGGTTGGGGGTAGCCGCATCCAGCCCGACCAGCTCCGGCGGTTGCTCCTCATGATCCGCCCCGCTCGGCCGTCGCTTGCCGAAGTGCCGTTGGCCGACCTGCGGTCCGGGTGCTTCGGGTGCGAAGTCCCAGCACCGACAGGCTGGGTAGTGACGGCCGGGCGGCACTCATATCGACGAGATTGCCCATGAGTTTCGGGCTCGCCACCGACCCGCAATTCATCGCTTGCCAAAGTGATGATGACCTTCGTAGTCTTCCGCGGGGTTCACTGCTCGACCGGATCTCCCTCCGCCTGGATGGCGGCAGCGTTTGGTCCAGGAAATGAACGGCCTTTTGACCGGCGACCGATGAAAACGCCGCAAGCACATGCCGCCGTCTGGCGACCAGCATTCCGTCGCGGCGTCCGTGCCCTGCTCGCGCGGCTGCCGGATGGAACGGCGGATTTCGTCTACCGGCAGATCAAGGGGGCCGTGCGCGACGTCGGCCGGTGGGGCCCCGAGGAGCGGGTGGCCCTGCGGGGTGGCGGGGAGATGCTGCTCGACCTCGCCGACTCACAGCAGAGGCATCTGTACTACTGCGGGTTCTATGAACGCCGCTACATCGCTTGTCTCTCCCGGTTTCTGGATGCGGGAGGCACGTTCATCGATGTCGGGGCGAACGTGGGCTTCTACACGCTGTGGGCTGCACGGCACGTCGGCCCGAAAGGGAGGGTTGTCTCCTTCGAACCCAACCCACAAGCCTTCCGTCATCTCGCGACCAACGTATCGGTGAACGGACTAACGAACGTCACGCTCTTCAACACGGCCGTTGGTGAAAGGGAATCCATGGCGTGCCTGACGGCCAACCCAAGCGACACGGCGACCTCGTATCTCGTCGCGGGTGCTGAGGCCGATGACGCGGCGGGTATCGCGGTTTCGGTGCGAAGCCTTGATGCCTGTCTCAAGACAGCGGGGGTCGACGACGTCTCGCTCATCAAGATCGACGCCGAAGGTTCCGAGCCGGCCATCTTTCGCGGAGCGGAGCGGACGGTGGCCCGCCGGCCCCACCTCTTGGTGGAAGTGGATGCGATGCGATTGAAGCGGGCAGGAAGTTCCGAGCAAGCTCTGCTGGGGATTCTCGCTGCACTTGGATACGCGCCCTACGAAGTCGCGATGCATGGAGAACTGAGGCGATTCGAGCCGACCTCAAAGCGGAGGCGGCATGTCAATCTGTTCTTCGTGCCACACGACTGACCGCCGCAGGAAACGAAGGTGGACCGCCACGGGAGGTTCCTTTGCAGCACCGGTAAAGACGGTAGCGGTGGCGACGCTCGCGGCGTTGAGGCCTCCAACCAGTTTCGGCCAGACGTTTTCATGCGGGTCTGGCACCTTCCCGAAGCCCACTGGCGAAGAGCCTCGACCTTGTCGCCCGCAGTCACAGCCACGCGTACGACATTCTGCGCGGCTTGAACGAGCGGCACGTCCAAGAGTCACGATGTGGCGGCGGCGTAAGCGTCAGCCCTTTGTGGGCTCCTTGGCGGCGTGAATCACCAGCCGCATCGCTTGGAGTTCTGAGCGGATGGCTGGGAGCATGGCAGACGCCGAGGGCTGCGTTTGAGTGGCTGGCTAGTCGGCCGTCACTGCACTGAGCATGTCGGCATATGCGGTCGAGCACAGGTCGACATCGCGAATCCCAAGCCTTTCCATCAAGTCGGCAGCGACGGCCTGACCATCTGCCACTTCCTGCCCGGGTCGAAGCACTACTTCCAGTTCCAGGAAGTCACCCAGCCCATCCACCGAGTCGAGATGTACGCGAGTCTGGCCCACGAGATAAAGCACCCGCGTCTTCACTACGGTCTGCGTCACGCCCAACGCACTTGC
>CAZDTC010000190.1:0-1874 GCA_964508125.1 uncultured Candidatus Kuenenia sp. | reverse complement strand
ATGTTCGTCGGCATCGGTGTCCTGCTGCCCCGACGGCGCAGGTCACTTTAGCCGATGTCAGCGGGGCATCCCCGAGGCTGGCCCTGCTGTGCTCCCCATCACAGCCTTCGCCGGTTCAACAACCAACAGCCGTCCCCGCAGCCGCATCGCTAGAAGTTCGTCTCGGATCGCGAGTTTTCGGACGGCTTTCAGAAGTTTCTTGTTCGCGGCGACCATCGGGCTGGGCCCTCCACGGCAAACGTAGGCCAAGAATCCGCACCCCGCTCCATCAAGGATACTTACGGGGCTGAGGGCGGCTTGGGTCGGGGAAAAGAACGACTAATCCTGGGCGTTTTCCTCGCCCCACCGCCACCTCGGCGGCTCGCCTTTCCACCAGCAGATCGCGATCAGGACGGCCGACAGGCCGAACACTGCTGCGAGGAACGCGGCCATGCCCCGCTCTGGCGGAAAGAACCGGACGGCGACCGGAACGAGTACGAGATAGGTGAGCAGGACGCTCCAGCCCTGCCATGCGCATGGCAGGCCCCAGCCCCAGCCGTAGGTCTTCGCACGGAACCAGTAGCGTGGTTGCTCAGTCATGGTTTGGCTCGGGAAAAGCCCCGGCCGGAATTTCGCGGCGACGCAAGGAAGGCCCCGCGAGGAACGCCCGTCTTGATCAAAAAACTTGAGCGATACTCCCTGGGGGTGGGGCGGGCAACCACTACCATCTGCGAATTCTCAGTCTCGAGGAAAGGATGCACATGTCGGGGTTTCTAAGGAAATGCAAAGGCTGCAGGGGAACGATCTACATGAAGCGGGATCCGGATGACATCTTTCGCCCTCCCTTGGTTGCGGCCACCCAGGATTCTCGCTCCCGAAGTGGCCTCGTTTAAGGGGGGGCAGGTCACAGGCGATGCCGCCGTCGATCGCGAAAGTGCCGATGCTGCCGCCCGGCGACACGATGGCTCCGGGAGCAGGTCACGTGTTCATGGGCGTGTCACACGGTGTGAGTGAGGAGTCATCGGAAGCCCCCCCCTTTTTGGCAGGTCACGGGTCGGCGGCTTATCCACGCTCGACCGGAGGGCGCAATCCCGCGGTTTTCTCCGTGCGGCGGCAGTCCGAGTCACGAGCGGGCAAAACGCCCGTGGATAGCGAATCTGATCCCGTCGCATGGTAACGTTGAATCAAAGGGCTCGAAACCGAAATGATCCGGATCCAAATCATGAAGACGATCACGCGATGGTCTCTCGCGACGTGCGCCCTCCTGGTGGCGATCGACGCCGCGGCGCAGACCATGCCGCCGGCCAACCCCTTCATGGGCCCACCCGGCACGGCCACGATGCACGCCAACGCGGCCTCGTCCAACGCCACCACCAACCCCGGCCCTGGGTCGGGGGCCGTCTTGATCAGCAGCACGAATTTCAACGCCGTCTTTTCGACGATCCTCATGGGAAGCGACGGCATGATCGTGTCGGTCGCCACCCAGTGGACCGACCGGACTCCGTGGGTCTACCTGCTCGACCCCACCACACTCGAGCCCCTGGCGACGAAGAAGCTCTACAAGTCCACCACGAGCGACATGGCCGGCGGAATCTATTCCTATCTCGACAACAACAACCAGCTCGTGCTGGTGAACGCCGAAGGCGAATTGCAGCGGATCTCGTATTCCCAGCAGACCAGCGGATCGTGGCAGCTCAACGTGGCGTCGCAGGTGCAGATCGGCTATCCCGACGTCGTCGGCCTCGTGCCCGACTACCAGGGGCGGGTCTGGTTCGCGACCGCCCAGGGAACGTCGGGCACGTCGGGCGCGGTCGTCGGCTACTACGATCCCACCTCGAACCAGACGTCGGCCTTCACGCTCCCCGCCGGTGAACAGGTTGCCAACAGCATCTCCT
>CAZDTC010000189.1:0-5029 GCA_964508125.1 uncultured Candidatus Kuenenia sp. | reverse complement strand
TCCACCGCTCGAAGTGGTTTGGCCCCACGCTCGACGACTGGCAGCACTACCACGGCATCCGCAAGAGCGTGAAGTATCGCACCGTCGTGCTCGTCGCCGCCGTCGTGGCGACGAGTCTCGTGCTCAACAGCCTTCCGTGGTGGCTACGCTACGCAACACTTGGCCTCGTCGCCTGTGGACTCTACGTGATCTGGACCGTGCCGACGCTGCCCGACGACTCGCCCCGCGCGCCCCGGACGCTCGTGGAATGAATGCCCGTCTCGCGTGGGTCGGGGTGCTTGTCGCAGCGTGGCCCGCGGCTGCTCGGGCGGGAGACTGGCCGCAGATCCTCGGGCCCGATCGCAACGGGATCGCCGAGGCCGACGAGTCGCTCGCCGATATGTGGCCCGATGGTGGGCCGCCGGTCGTGTGGCGGCGCGAGGTGGGCGCGGGCTACGCCGGCGTCGCTGTGGCTGAGAGACAGACGTTTCTCTTTCACAGGGTCGCAGGTGAGGAAGTCGTGGAAGCGCTCGACGCCGCCTCCGGACAGATGCTTTGGCGGACGGCGCATCCGACGACGTTCACCCCGCAGGTGGGCGGTGGCGACGGGCCGCTGTGCGTGCCGCTCGTCTACGACGGCCGCGTGATCGTGTTTGGCGCCCAGGGCATGCTCCGCTGCCTTGATGCCGCGACCGGCGCCGAACGCTGGCGGCACGACACGCTCCGCGAATTCGGCGCCCATGAGGGCTACTTCGGCGCGGGCTCCACGCCCGTCGTCGCCGCCGGGAACGTCATCGTGAACGTGGGCGGTTCCCGCCAGGGGGCGGGCGTGGTCGCGTTCGCGCTCGACGATGGGGCAGTTGTGTGGAAGGCGACGGCCGAGCCGGCAAGTTATTCCGCCCCCGTCGTCACGACGGTCGGCGGCGAGCAGCGCGTACTGATTGTCACCCGCTTCGCCTGCCTGCTCCTCGAGCCGCGTTCGGGCGCAGTCCTATGGCAGTTTCCGTTCGGCCAGCGCGGGCCGACTGTCAATGCCGCCTCGCCGGTCACGTGGCCCGACGGTCGGCTCCTCGTCACGGCCGCCTACGGAATCGGCTCGGTGTGCGCCTCGTTCGATGCCGCCGGCTTCACGAAACTCTGGGAGGGCGTCGAGCCGCTCGCTACGCAATACTGCACGCCCATCGTCCTCGGCAACGAGGTCTACTGCATCGACGGCCGCGACGACATTCCACCCGCGACCCTGAAATGCCTCGATGCCAGGAGCGGCCGCGTGCGTTGGACCGAGCCGGAGGTCGGCTACGGAACGCTCCTCGCCGCCGATGGCAAGCTCATCGTGGCTCAGGCCGACGGCACGCTGCTGCTCGTGAGGCCGGGCGAACGACGCTGCGAGATCCTGGCTCGCAGCCGGCCGCTCACCGGCACCGTGCGGGCCCTGCCCGCGCTCGCCTCAGGCCGGCTCTATATCCGCGACGATACGACGCTCGCGTGCCTCGACGTGGCTCGTGCTTCACATCTGGATGAACGCACCCATCGGCCCGACGCCGATTGACATCTGGCGCTGTGGCACGTCGGAGAAGGGAGGCTTGCCGCCTCCCTGGCCGGCGGGCGCCTGGACCGGAGCCGCGCGAAGCCGCTCCGCCGTCGCCCGGGCTGCGTCCGCAGACGCCTGACGGTTTGCAGCGGCCCGATCGACGAGCGCGTTTTGCCGTGACTCGACCCCCTGCTGCCGCTGCTGGAGCGCACCCCGCTTCCGGTCGATCCGCTGGATCTCCTGCAGCAGTTCGGCTGCGTTCATCTCGAGCAGATTGGGCACGGCGCGTAGTTCCCGCGCCCGCCGGGCATCGGACATGGCCGCCAGGTATTCGCCGAGCCAAGCCTTTGCATCCCGGGCCTCGGGAGTGTTGAGCAGGTCCATCTTTTGGGAGATCGAGTCGAGCAGATACTCGATTTCATACGACGACATCGCGGCGACGCGCTCATTAAACCGCACCTTGATCCGGCGCACCTCCGCAGGAGGGTGGATCGTCTGCGTATCGAACCATCCGCGGAGCTCGGCGATCGCCTGCTGCCAGCGCGGGCCGTGCATGATGTCGACCTTGCGGGCCAGATCGCAGTCGTCGGCCGCGGCACCGCGGTCGGCGGCCACGGCCCGCTGGCCCTCCCCGCAGCACGTCGCCAGGGCGACGGCAACGGCGGCTACGCAACCGACCGCACGCAGCGATTCGGCAACAAGCCCATGCGAAAGCGACGTCAGTCTGATCATGGGGCGGTACTCCTCGGCGTGCGAACCCATGTGGCCCGTGCGGACGGAGCACCGTCTGCAGCCAGGGCTGGCTCGACGTTGCGCCAGGTGCATCGATCCTCTCCGTCAAAAGTATAGATATTGACGGAACTCGTCTGCGTGCCGTCGGGTAGCACGGCCGTGCCCCGCACGATCCACGAATCGCCATCGCGAAACCAAGTCGCCTCACCACGGCTCCCATCGGTGGAGAAACTCCACGACCGGATCCGGTCGACGAGCGGATCCCAGCCGATCCGCTGTTGCAGGGTGACAGCCGGCTCTCCTGCATCGGCCGGGGGGGTGAGCGTCGCCTCCCTCACGAGGAACATCCGGCCCTCGTCCCAGCGGACGGTCATGACCATCGCGCCCAACTGCTTCGTATCCGCATCATTCTCCGGAACAAGGACCCAGTCGCCGACCATCCAGTCGAGATCCTCGAGCATCGCACCATCGCTCTCGGGCCTGGCATCCTCTGCCATGAGCAAGCCGGCACTCGACAGCGTCAGCCACGCCAACGCCCAGCAGACGACCGAAAATCGTTTCATCGATCAACTCCCTCGCCCGGTTCCGGAAGCCACTGCGTGAGGATCGCACCAGAGAGAGCGTAGAGACCTGCGACCACCGCGCCAACCAGCGCGATCCGCACCGGATCGGGCGGCGAGGCCGCCGAGAACGTGAGCGTGAGCCACGCCGCCGCGGTTCCGAGCACCCGCCCGCCGATATTGGCCGCGAAGCTCTCGCCCGTGCCCCGCAGGTGCGTCGGGAACACAAGCGGGATGTAGTTGCCCCAGAAGGAAAATTGAGCCACGGTGAACAGGCCGGCCAGGAAAATGCCCGCCTTGATCCACGGGAGCGAACCGGCATCGCCAAGCTGCGTCGAGATCCACCAGAACAGTGCCGGCACCACAAGGAGCGCCGGCCATTGGAAGACGCGAAGGAGCGCCCGCCGACTGGCAATCCGGAGGGCCGCAAAGGCGAGCAGCACCCGCCCCACGAGGCCACCGATCTCCTGAAAGATCGTCACCGTGGCCACCGCCTCGTCGGTGGCATTGCCGGCGATGCTTTTCAAGCGGCCCGGCGGCGGCGCTGGCTTGCCGGCCTTCGCGGCGACGGCGATCGCCTCGGCCTGGGCCGCCTGCGCAGCCTCGAGGATCGCCGCATGCCCCTTCGGGCCGCCGAGGATCTGTGGCAACTGCTGGATCGCCCCGAAAGCGATCCCGTAACTCGCGGCGAACACGAGCGTCGTGAGCACCGTGGTGCGCACGAGCGCCGGGCTGAAGAGTTCGCGGAGGCTCGGCCGCTTGAGCGTGCCGGCCGCCTTCTTCGCGGCCCACACCGGGCTCTCCGGGAGAAACGGCCGGATGAGGATCAACGGAAGAGCCGGGATCACGCCGGAAATCAGCGTGTAGCGCCAGGCATCGTGGCCACCCTGAATCGCCGGCAGGTCGGCGGCGAACCGGGCTGCAAGCACGTTCGCCGAGCCCACGAGCAGGCCGCCGAGCGACGAGAAGGCCTGCGTCCAGCCGAGGGCCCGCTCGCGTTGCTCGCGGTCGGGAAACAGTTCGGCCAGCCACGCCACCGCCGCCACGAACTCGACACACACCCCGATGAACACGAGGCAGCGAAAAAACAGCAGTTGGGGCAGCGACGTGGCGAAGCCCGCCGCGAGCGCGGACAAGGCGTAGAGCAGGATGCTGAACGTGAGCACGCGTCGCCGGCCGAGCACGTCGGTGAGATAGCCGCCGAGGAGGCCGAACACGCCGCCGGCGAGCGCGGGCATGAAGAACAGCGCCCGGGCCCATTGCGTGTAGGCCGGCGAGCCAGGCACGAGCAGCGGCGTGCCGTCGGCCGCGGCACCACCCAGCGCTGCGAGCGCGGGCTTGATCACGAGCGGCAGCATCAGGAGCTCGTAAATGTCGAACGCGAAGCCGATCGCCGCGATGGCACACACGAGCCAGCCGGTCAGCGAAAGCCGCCCATCCGCCGCCACGCCCGCGTTACGTTCTGCATGCATCCGCCGCATCCTCGTCGAAAAACGCCACTGCCGACAGGCGGCAAGCCTAGCGGCGGTGGATCGTCACGGCAAAGGAGAAGGCCGAAACCGTGGCCTGCTCAGGGCCCGATCGAGGGCGGCTTCTTGGCGAGGAAGTCGCGGGGACCGCGGGTCGTGTAGTACGGATAGGCGACGGCACCCGTCGGCGGACCAGCCGGCTGCGTGGCCCCATAGTCGCTCGCCGCAAGCGCCGCCCGCTCGGCGGGCGTGAGGTGGTGCTTGGCGAGCCCGCCGTAGCGACCAACGTGGGTCTTGCACGTTCCCGAGGCACAGTCGCGGCAGCCCGGCTGGCAGCCGCCCGGGCCGCACGACTCACAAGGGCCGCCGACCGCACACTGGCCATTTTCGCAGGCGCCATCCTGGCAGGGGCCGCCGTGGCGAGCATGGTAACCGTGAGGCCCATCGGTGTTCAGAAGAAACAGCCGGTCGATGATCGAGCAGCCGCTCGACATCCCAATAACGGTGACGGCCAAGACGAGCCCGAAAGAGCGTTTCATGGGTCTTCCTTCCCTGAGGTTCGCAAGGTTTATCGGCCGCACCGGTCGCACCGATTGAGAAAACCCTGCGGGCGCGAAGCTGGGCAAGCTGCGGGGAGACGTTGCAGCGAATCGGGGCTCAACTCGCACGCGCCGGCTCGGGGTTGCTCGGACCATCACGTGGGACAGGCTTCAGCCTGTCGTGCCCTGGTCTGCTGAGACGCGCCGGCTTCGGGCTCC
>CAZDTC010000188.1:0-5031 GCA_964508125.1 uncultured Candidatus Kuenenia sp. | reverse complement strand
GTCGTGCACGGCGACATCAAAACCTCGAACATCATGGTGAAGCGCACGGGCAACGCGAAGATCATCGACATCGGCTCCGCCCTCGCGCTCGACGACATGCCGGCCAACCGCACCTGCACGCCCTCCTACGCCGCCCCGGAAGTGCTCGAGGGCAAGGAAAACTCACCGCGCTCCGACCTCGCCAGCCTCGGCTACGTGCTGATCGAGATGCTTTCGGGCCAGCCACCGTTTGCCGGCCTGCAGTCCTACCGCGACCTCCTCGAGGCGAAGCGTTCGCTCGCCCAGCGCCTCCCGCAACTGCTCCCGGCCGACGTGACCTGCAATGAGCTCCTGATGAACTTCTGCCGCGGCATGGTCGCCGCCGATCCCGGGAAGCGGTTCCCGAGCGCGGAGGACGCCGACCTGCTCAAGGGCGGCGCGGCGAGTTTCCATCGCCAGCTCATCGTGGGCGGCTTGGCGAGCGAGTACGAAAACGAAATCCGCGCCTGGCTGGATGAGTTGGCGTAATCGCACGCGCTGCCGGGCGGTGTCGGCAGTCACTCGCTCGAGATGGCTTCCAGGAGGTCGAGGCGGGCGGTACGGCGGGCGGGGAGCCATGCGGCCAGGGCCGTGACGGCGAGGGCCGCGGCGAGGTTCGCGGCCACGACACCCGGCCGGAACGACGCGCGGATGGGATGGCCGAGCAGCGGCTGGCTCGAGAGTTGGATGAAGACAGCCGTCACGAGGCCGCCCACGAGGCCGATCAGGGCGCCGGCGCTGCCGAGGAGCAGGCTTTCGAGCACCACCATGCGGGTCACCTGGCCGCGGGTCATGCCCACGGTGCGGAGCAGGCCGAGCGTGCGCGTCTTTTCGAGCACGTTCATGGTGACGGTGTTGGCCACGCCGAGGCTGCCGACGACGAAGCCGAGGCCCATGATCGCCCACAGTGAGCTGACGACGCCGTTCACGATGCGGTCGATGAACGACTGTACGTCGGCGAAGGAGCGGAGCAGGAGGGAGTGTTCGTCGGCGATCGCGGCCAGCGGCTCGCGCAGCGTCGCGGACCGGCCCGGTTCGGCCGTCACGAGCAGGATGTCGGCGACAGTCATGCCAAACAGCCGTGCCGCCGCGGAGCGATCGAGGTGGATCGAGGCGCCGCCGGAGGTGTAGTCGACGACGAGCGCGGCGATCTTCACCTTGGTGGTCCGGCCGAACACCTCCACGGCGACTTCGTCGCCTGGCTTGATTCCCGTGCGGCGGGCGAGCACGGTGCCCGCCGCGGCTTCGCCGCGGGCGAGGGCGGCCCGCAGGTCGGCCGGTGAGGCGTCGACGGGCTGGAGGGAAAGCGGCGCATCGGGCGGTGCGTCGCGGGCCACGATCACGCAGGCCGCGCCGGCGACGCGGCCCGTCGCCACGCCGATGCCCTCCAGACGCTTCACGCCGGGAAGGGCCCGCACCTCGTTTTCGGCAGTCCTCGGGTCGGCCCCTTCGGACTCCGCCGCGGTGGTCACCATGCCGGCGTGCGTGAGCATCCAGTCGGCCCGCATCATGCGGCCATACCAGCCGAGCACGTCGTCGACGTTGTCGCGGATCGCGTGTCCGAGGCCGATGCCGTTGCTCACCGCCAGCACGAGCACGCCCGTTGTGAGTGCGGTGCGCACCGGGTGTCGCAGGATCTGCTCGAGTGCGAGCGTGCTCTCGATCCGAAAACGCTTCGGCACGAGCACGGCCACGGCCCGCGCGAGCGGCGGAATAAGCACCGGCGTCGTGGCGACGAAGGCGAGCATCATCGCGATGCCGGCGGGCACCGCGGCCCGGGGCGGCAGGCGTTCGGCAATGACGAAGGCCATGATGATCGCCGCCACGGCCCAGAGCCCCAGCGCGACGAGAAGAAAGGCACGCGGCACTCCTCTGGCCGGCGGGGGGGCCGTGTCGAGCCCCTCGAGCGGATCGATGCGCGTCGCCTCACGGGCCGGCCACCACGCGCCGGCCACGGCGATCAGCGTGCCGAGCAGGATCGCAAGTGGCACCACGGCGGGATGCACGATCAGCACGCCCGGCGGCGGTGCCTGCAGGGCGAGCGAGATGCCCGCCGAGATCGGCCCCGCCGCCGCCAGACCGAGCGCAGCCCCGACGATCGCGCCGCCAGCCCCCAGAATCGCGGCCTCGCGGATCACGAATTGCCTCACCTGCCGGCCCGTCGATCCGAGCAGCCGGAGGAGGGAGAAGCCGCGTCGGCGCTCGGTGACGTTCATCAGCATCGCGTTGCCGACGAGAAAGAAGGCCATCGCCGCGGTGAGGCCCGTGACGAAGTCGAGGCCGAGATCGGCCGAGTGGAGCACGTCTTCCGCCATGCTCGAGCGGCCCGCCGGCACCGCCGCCATGAGGGTCTCCGGCAGTCTGGATGCCACACGGGCGAGCACGTCGGATCGCGTGGCCCGCGGGTCGAGCACGATGCGCACGCGGTCGACGTAGCCGAGCGCCCGCGACATGTCGGCAAGCGCGGCGATGTCGACGATCACTCCCGCCCCCTCGGCAAACCACCGGATCGAGTCGGCGGCGGCGAGTCCCACCACCTTCAGCCGGCTCACCTTGCGGCGGGCGAAAAACAGCACTTCGTCGCCGACCGTCTTGCCGAGCCCCGCCCCGAGCCCGGCTTCGAGCACCACCTCGTCGGGACCGAGGCACGGGCGGCCGGCCACGAGTGTCATGAGCCCGGTCTCGACGAGCGCAGCCGCATCGACACCCACGGCGATCTCGCGCACGCGCTTCTCGCCGACGCGCAAGAGCGTCGGCCGGTAGAAGAGCGGCACGATCGCCCGCACGCCGCCCACGGCGGAGAGCCGCGGGAGCGCTTCGATGTCGAAGCGGCCGCCGCCGCGGGCCGACACGTCGATCGCCGGCACGCCCTCGACCGCCGCGGTGAGCCGGCGGTAGCCCGCCCGCGACGCGTCGGCCGACACCCACGTGGCCACGACGGCGCCCACCGCCACGGCCACGCTCGCAGCCGTGGCCAGCGCCCTGCCGGGCCGCGCGAGCCACTGCCGGAGGAGCAGTCTCCAGAGCCTCATCGGGCGAGCGCTCCGGCGGTGTCCGATTCGACGAGGCCGTCGCGGATCCTCACGGTGCGGCCTGCACGGCCCGCGATCGCCGGATCGTGCGTGACGAGGATCACGGTCTGCTTCCGTTCGGTCACCAGCCGACCGAGGAGGTCGACGACCCGGGCGGAGTTGGCCGAGTCGAGGGCTCCGGTCGGCTCGTCGGCGAGCACGATCGCGGGGTCGGTGACGAGCGCCCGCGCGATCGCCCCGCGCTGCTGCTCACCGCCGGAAAGTTCGTCGGGCCGGTGGGTCGCCCGATGCTCCATGCCGACGGTGGCGAGGGCTTCGAGCGCCACTTCGTGGCAGCGGCGATTCGCCACGCCGTCGAGCACGAGCGGCAGGGCGACATTTTCGACGAGCGGGAGTTCGGGCAGCAGGTTGTAGCGCTGGAACACGAATCCGATGCGCCGCCGCCGCACGATCGCCAAGGCGTCGTCGTCGAGTGCGGCCAGGTCGACGCCTTCCAGCAGCACGCGGCCGGTGGTCGGCCTGGTGATGCCGCCGAGCATGTGGAGGAGCGTGCTCTTGCCGGAGCCGGAGGCGCCCGTGATGGCGACGAACTCGCCGGCATCGATCGCGAGGTCGATCCCACGGACAGCCGCTACGCCGGCGGACCCGCCGTCACCGGTCCGAAACGTCTTCTCGAGGTGCTCGGCTCGCAGGATCGACACGCGGGGCAGGCCTCTTGAGGGCGGAAAAGTTCAGGCAGAACGCCCACTGTACCCAACCTCCGCCCGCTGCCGCTGCGCGGGCCTGTTTGTGGCCCAGGCAGGCCGATTTGTGAAGCGGTCGCGCAAGAAATGCCGATGGCGAAGGGGAATCGTCTCAGGCGGCCTGTGCCAGGAATCGTGACCGTGCCCCCATCGCCATCCCGGCTGCGTCGTTGCATTCCTTTGCTCGCCGTGAGCCTCTGCGCGCTCGCCACGCGGGCCGTGATCGCCGAGGAATGGCCGCGTCTTCCGGGATCGCTCAAGGTCGCTGATCCGGGCACCGCGCTCTTGGCCCCGCCCGACAACGTGCCGGCCGAGTCGGCCGTCGAACTGCCGGCCGCCGTGGCCCACGGGCCGAGCCCGGCGACACTGCCGGAATTCGTCGATCTTGCGATGCGCAGCCATCCAAAGCTGAGGCAGGCGCTCGCGGCGGTCGAGGCGGCGCGGGGCAAGGCGGTGCAGGCCCGGCTCTATCCCAACCCGGTGATCGCCGGGTTCACGCCGCAGGCCGCGGGCGAGGACAGCCAGTGGAGTGGCACGGTCGCACAGGACATCGTCACCGCCGGCAAGCTGCGGCTGTCGCAGCAGGCCGCACTCCGCGAAGTGCAGAAGGCGGAATACCAGCTCATCCGGGCTCGCTTCGACGTGCTCAAGGAGGTGCGTCAGAGCTTTTACGCGCTGCTCGTTTCTCAGCGGCGCATGGAGATCTACAAGCTCCTGCTCGACATCGCGAAGCGGTCGTACGAGATCGGCCGCCAACTCGCCGAGGCAGGGGAGGGCACCAAGGCCGACGTCCTCTTCTGGAGCATCGAGCGCGACCGCGCGGAGGTGCGGCTCTTGAACGCGTCGGTGTTCATCGAGACCGGCCGCCGGGAATTGGCCACGGCGATCGGCCTGCCGCGGGCGGACATCGGCCGGCTGGAGGCCGATCTGTTTCAGAAACTGCCAAACTTCGATCTCAAGGCCCTGCAGGAGGCGGTGGTGCGGCTCAACGCCCTGCCGCGGGCGGCCGAGGCCGAGGTTGCGCGCGCCCAGTGGGCGCTCGAACGGGCCGTGGTGCAGCCCATCCCGAACGTCAACCTGCTGGGCGGCTACCAGCGCCAGGTGGACGGTCCGCCCCAGGATCAGGGCCTTGCGCAGGTGATGATGGCCGTCCCGCTCTTCGACCGTAACCAGGGCAACATCCGCTCGGCCCGGGCCGACATCGCCTCGTCGCGGGCCGACCTGCGCACGATCGAGCT
>CAZDTC010000187.1:0-5033 GCA_964508125.1 uncultured Candidatus Kuenenia sp. | reverse complement strand
CGTGGTGCTCGAGTCGGGCGACTCGCTCGCCCCGCTCCTCGGCTGGCTGGCCACGCTCCCGCTCGATGAAGTGCAGATCGAGCCCGTGGGGCTCGGCGGCGTGTACGAAAAGTTCGTCGGCGCAGGACAGGCTCTAGCCCCGTAGGACAGGCTGAAGCCTTTCCCATATTTCATGTTCGACACCGCGATCTGGAAAAAAACCTGGGGCGATCAGCGCGTGCTCGTGCTCGCGCTCGTGGCGCTGTGGACGGCCTTCCCCTGGATCTACATCTGGCTCTCGTCCCAGATCCCGATGCCGGCGTTTCAAGACGTGCTCCTGCGGGCGATCCCGCAGGATTGGCAGCGGCTCTCGGGCGTGCCGTTCTCGGAGGTGGCCACGCACGCCGGCCGCGTGGCGCTCGCGTTCGTCGATCCGGTGGTGGTGCTCGCGGCCACGGTGTTTGGGATCACGCGCGGCAGCGACGCCGTGTCGGGGCAGCTCGAGCGGGGCACGATGGAGATGATCCTGGCCCAGCCGGTCAACCGCGTGGCCGTGTTCGTGTCGCAGGCCCTCGCCACGATCGCAGCCGCGGCCCTGCTCTCGGCCGTGCTGTTTGCGGCCGCAGCGTCGGCGGTGGCGCTGGGGCCGTGGGCGGGCAAGGTCGATCCGCTGCGGTTTCTGCCCGCGGCCTGCAATGTGTTTGGCCTGATCGTGTGCATGGCGGGGATCTCGGCCTGCGTGTCGGCGGCCGACAGCTACCGCTGGCGCACGATCGGGATCATGTGCGGGTTTTACGTGTTCGCGATCCTGGCGAAGCTCGTGGGGCGGCTTTCGAGTTCGCTCGGCTGGTGCGGCTATCTCTCGATCCTCAACGCCTACGAGCCGCAGCGGCTGGTGGGCGATCCGGCCACGGCCTGGCGGCTGCTGCTCGCCTACGACGGCGTGCTGCTCGGGATTGGGCTCGCGGCCTATGCGGCGGGGGCGTTTATCTTCGCGAAGCGCGATCTGCCGGCGCCGTTGTGAGGCAAAAAGGTGTCAGCCACCTTTTGTCTGCAGACCCCGGCCTCCGGCCGGGGCCGTGTCGCCCGCGGCGACCGGCAAAAGGTGGCTGACACCTTTTTGCTGCCGTAGCCCGGTCTGCGCGAATACCGCATACTGAACGGCGTCCCGAGGAGATTCCGCGATGCGTCTGCGACTGTTGCTCCTGCTCATCCTCGCGCTGATCTGCGGCGCGGCCCCCGCGGCCGACCAGCCCGGCCAGGCCGATCTCGACGCCGCCATCGACGCCAAGCTCGCCGCCGACAACTTCGACGACTTCGCGTCCGTGCTCGAGCTGTGCGAATCGGCCATCGAAAAGGGGCTCGACGACGAGTCGAAAAAGTTCGCCGCCGACCTCTACACCGGCACGCTCATGGACCGGGCCGGCATGGTCGTGGAGGCGATCTTCGAGGCCGACAAGCCCGACCCGCAGTGGCAGAAGATGCGGCAGTTCGCGATGCGCGACCTCGACGAGGCGATCGACCGGGATCCAGCGCTCGGGCAGGGCTGGCTGATGATCGCCCGTCTCCAGAGCCTGCCCGGGGGCGACCGCAAGCGGGCCGACGAGGCGGCGGAGAAGGCGATCTCGCTCGGCGGCGACGACAAGCTCCTCGTGGCCCAGGCCCACGTGATCCGCGGCAACCTCCGCGACGACGACCAGGCCCAGCGGGCCGCCGACTACGACAAGGCCGTGGAGCTCGCCCCCCGCGACAAAGACATCCGCCGCACCCGCGGCCTGTTTCATCTCTTGAACGACGACTTCGACAAGTCGCGGGCCGACCTCGAGGTGGCCATCGAGGAGGATCCCGACGACACCTCGCTCCTCGAGGCGCTCGGCATGGCGTTCATGATGGAAGACAAGCTCGACGAGGCCCTGAAGACGTTCGACAAGGCGATCGAGATCGATCCCGACGCGGCCGGGGCGCTCCTGCAGCGGGCGCGGGTGCTCGCGCTCAAGGGGGAGCAGCCAAAGGCGATCGCCGACCTCGACAAGGCCGTCGAACTCGCCCCCGACGACGCGATCCCGCTCGTCCTCCGGGCCCGCATCCACCAGCAGGCGGGCAACACGGAGCAAGCCCAGGCCGATCTCGAAAACGTCCTCCGCCGCCGGCCTGATCACCCCGCCGCCCTCGAACTGCGCGGCCTGATCGCCGCCGAGCGCAACGACTATCCCGCGGCCATCCGCGACTTCCGCAAGCTTGTGTCGCAGCAGGGCGACGACGCCCTGCTCGTGGGCCAGCTCGGCATGCTCTATCTCGCGGCCAAGCAGCCGCGGGAGGCGATCAAGCGGTTCACGCGGGCCCTCGAGCTCGACGACAAGCAGTTTCTAAGCCGGCGCGGCCGCAGCGACGCCCTGATCTCGATCGGCGACCACAAGGCCGCCCTCTCCGACCTCGAGGCGGCCCTCGCACTCGACGACGACAACGACGGCGTGCTCAACAACCTCGCCTGGCTGCTGGCCACGTCGCCCGACGACGCGCTCCGCGACGGCAAGCGGGCGATCGAGCTCGCCACGAAGGCCTGCGAGGAAACGGAGTGGAAGCAGGCCCACATCATCTCCACGCTCGCCGCGGGCCATGCCGAAGCGGGCGACTTCGCCAAGGCCCGCGAGTTCAGCAAGAAGGCGGTAGAGACGGGCGGCGAGTCGCCGGAGGTGAAGGAGCAGTTGCAAAACGAGCTCGCGAGCTACGAGGCGGAGAAGCCGTGGCGCGAGCGGCAGGAGGTGGCAGAGGCGAAGCTCGAAGGCGACGATGGAGATCTCGTGCTCGAGGCCGTCGCCGAGTCCGACGATGCGCCGGCGGAGGCGCCGGCGGCAGAGCAAAAGCCCCGCCGCCCGTTCGACGAGTAAGGCGGCTCGTGGGGCAAGCGTCTCGCTTGCCAAGTTGCTTTTTGGCAACCCACGTGGGGCAAGCGTCCCGCTTGCCAAGTTGTTTTTTGGCAACCGAGACGGTTGCCCCACGGGTGTTACTGCACCGCGCGCCTGGCGGCGGTGGGATTGCCCGCGCGTTGCCAGGCCTTGTAGGCGAGCAGCCGGGCGTCGCTGGCGAGGTCGGGCCGGCCGTCGGTGTCGGCCCGGGCGGCGATTCGTTCGGCGGCCTCGGCGAGCCGGCCGGCACGGGTGGGATCGAGAGCCCGCAGCGGGATTTCGCCGAGCGATTCCAGCTCCGTCGCGAGCTCGTCCACGTCAAACACGGCCGACGTGAGCGTAATCGCCCGATTCACGATCTCGGCGCTGCCCGCGGCCGCCCCGAGCCGGCGGGCCTCGGCGAGCAATAGCCACTTGAGGGCCGGCTCGGTCTCCTCGTGGGCGGCGTCGAGGAGCGTGGTGGCAGCGTGGCGGGCGCCGGCGGCGGTTTCGGCGTGGGAGAGCGGCTCCTTGAAGCGGGCCTTGAGGGCGGCGCGGGCGTCCACGAGGTCGCGCTGCGAAGGAGGCGCGGCGAGTGTGCTGGAGGCAGGGAGCTGACGCATCGTAGGGCGGTCTTCGGCGCTCGCGGCGGCAGAGAGCAGGGCCGCGAGAAGAATGGCGAGGATCGGCATGCTCGTGGGGCAAGCGTCCCGCTTGCCTTGGTTGACTGGCAACCGAGACGGTTGCCCCACGTCACCGGCGTGCCGGGTAGAAGTGCGACAGGTTTTGATAGGTCGAGGCGTGGCCGGTGGGGCGGATCATCTCGTCGATCTGCCGGCCGCGAGTGTCTCGCTGGATCTGCTGCACCTGGTTTTGCATCTTGTTCATCTGCCGCTGCTGCTGGAGTTGCTGCAACTGCTGCTGCTGCTGCTGGATCTGCGGCAGCACCTGCTGCTGGTAGATATTCTGGCTTTGCATCGGGTTAAATGCCATGTTCTGCAATTGCATGTACGGGCTGACAGCGGGCCGCGAATACATGTTGGAAAATGGGAGTCGGGAATTGCCCTGTGCGTAACCGTCGCTCACAACCGCGAGCCACGTCACCGCTGTCACGCCTGCCACCCACGCGGCCTTGTGCAACCCTCTCATGATCGTTCCTCCGTAGGGGAAGTACAGCCAACTCTCGAAGTATACGCTGCGTCTCACTCCGCGTCGTCATACTGGGCGATCGCCGCATCCATCAGCATCCGGATGCCGGCCTTGAGCACCGGCTTGTCGTGGATCCAAGCCGCAAATTCCTCCCCATGAGCCAGATAGGCCTGCTGCAGCCAGCCCGGGGCCTGCGTCATCAACCAAGCCCGGAACAGCAGCCAGCGGGGGTTTTCGACTCCATACACCTCGCGAGCCACCCAGCACACCCCGAAGTTCGGGTTGAAGCCGTAGGGGAAGCGGTTGATCTGCTGGATCAAGCTCGTGCCGAGGAGCGTGAAGCCAAAGATCCGCTCGAACGGCGCCGTCCACTTCTCCATCTGGGTGCTGAACGCGATCATGTGGTCCTGGGCGATAAACACGCGGTCGCCCGGCAACACCTGGTAGTTGGTGCCTGTGGCGGCGCCCTTCATGATCGCCTCGATGTCCACGGGCAGGATCTGGTCGCAGCCCACGCCCGATGGGGCCGGCCGCGCGATCCACACATCCTTGCTCGAGAGCCGCGAAAGGCCGTTGATCTGGGCGATCGCGTCGAGCACGGTCTCGTTGCCGGTCACCGGGAAGCGGGCGATGTTGTCGCCCTGCCCGGCCCCTTCCGTGATCACGTAATACACCTTCGAGTTGTAGCTGAACACATCCACGCTCACGAGCGGCGCATCGAGGTGCTTTTCCAGGTGCTTCTCGATCTTGTCCTTCGCTTCCTGAAGCGTGAGGCCCGTCACATACACGCTGCCATACGTGCCGAGATTGATCGTGCCATCGGGGCCCACGAGGTGCTCACCCGAGATCTGCTGCTGGCCGGCGGCTTGGGCGAGCGTGAGCGACACCTGCGGCTCCTTGAGCACGCGCTTCAGATGCCGAAACACGGCGTCCTGTGCCTCTTCCAATGACTGCCCGCCCACCATCACCTTGCCATACGAGGGCCCGAGATCGAGCATCCCGCCCGGCTCCACGACATAC
>CAZDTC010000186.1:0-5077 GCA_964508125.1 uncultured Candidatus Kuenenia sp. | reverse complement strand
CCCGATTGAAGTCAATCGATTCATGTTTTTTGGGAACGATTCATAGAAGCTATGAATGCCATCATCGCATTAGTGAGACCGTTGGGCACCGCGTCGTGTTGAATTCCAGCAGTTCCACGTCTGGGCTCATGAAGCCCTGCCGCACCGGCTCGTCTTTGGATAGATCGGTCGAGAGATACTTCTTGTTGTCGTCGCAAAAAATGGTCGCCACGGTAGCTCCCCACCCCTCCCGCTCCAGCACCTGCAGGGCCCCGAGGAGGTTCGCGCCGGATGAAATGCCCACGCCCACGCCAAGTTCCCGGGCGAGTTTCTGGGCCATGAGGATGGCATCGCCGTCGCTCACCTGGATCACCGGGGCCAGGCTGTCGAGCTCGAGAATCCCAGGAATAAACTCGTCCGACACGCCCTGGATCCGATGCCGCCCCACCTTGTGGCCCGTGGAGAGCGTGGGCGACTCGGCTGGCTCGAGCGGGTGGACGCGGGCCTGCAGGCCGCACCGCGCAAATGCCGCCGCCACGCCCATCACAGTGCCGCCGGTGCCGACGCCGGCCACGAAGGCATCCGGGGCGAGACCCAGGGCTGCGAGCTGCGCGACGAGCTCCGGGCCCGTCGTCCACTCGTGGGCCTGCACGTTGGCCTGATTGTCGAACTGCCGCGGCAGAAACACGCGGCCGAGTTCCCGGCCGAGCGTTTCCGCGTTGGCGATGCTCCCGAGAAAGCCACCGGCCTCGCGGGAGACGAGGCGGATGTCGGCTCCGAACGAGCGGATCACCGCCTTCCGCTCCTCGCTCATCCAGTCGGGCATGAAGATCACGACGGGATGGCCGAGGGCCGCCCCCAACGCTGAAAACGCAATGCCGGTGTTGCCGCTCGTGGCTTCGACGATCGTGTCGCCGGGCTGCAGGGCGCCGTGCTCGATGGCCGTCCTGCAGATGTGCAGGGCCATCCGATCCTTGATGCTGCCCGTGAGGTTAAGGAACTCGGCCTTGGCGTGCACACGGCACTCGCGACCGCGATACCGCAGCCGCACGCTCACGAGCGGCGTGGTGCCCACGAGCGGGCACAGTCCCCGGAGACGGCGCATGCGAATGTCGTCGGGCATCGAGCGGCTCCGCGACTCCGCGTGACGACGATTACGGCAGGTCGCCCTGTTCCCCGCCCGACGGCGTGACGGCCGACCAGAAGACGACGTTCTCGACATTACTCGAAACGTTGCGGACGCTCCCGTCGAGCATCCCGATCGTGGCCGTGCCGGGATGAATGCCCTGGATCCTCAGGCCATCGGCGTCGGGCGGCCGGGGGGCGTCTTGGATCGGCGGCGAAATGACGTCTGACATCGCGTTGGCCGCACGGGAGTTGAAACCGCCGCTCCAGGCCCCAGCGGATCCGGGCGCGATCGATCGGGCGGGATGGTTGCTGCGGCCGAGCGCCGTGGACGTGGTGGCGTCGGGATGGGCGAAGGTCGGCGCGTTCGCACCGCTGCGCCGGCTGTATTGCGAGACGACGGTTCCGCTGGTGGTGATCGCGCGGCAGTAGGCCTCGGCCAACGAGATCGTCTTCGACGTGCCGTCGGTGACCTTGCGGATCATGGCGTTGCTTGAAAAGAGTGCGCCGTTCGAAAGATAGGAGGCCGTGCCATTGGGCGAGTTGCTGCCTAACTCCGACACTGCGATGGCCCGTGTGTTGTCGGAGGGGCAGTTGAACATGGGCACGATCGGCACCTGGTTGGTGAGAAGCGTGCCCTGCGAGAACGTATTTCTCAACGTCTCGTTTTCGGCATAAAACAAGATGGTCACATGAAGCGGATACGTGGGAGCCGCGCCACCTCCGCCCAGCGTCCCGCTTCGCACGACGTTTGTCAGAGCGTCAGGCAGCCGCCCGCGATTGCTCGACTCGTAGTTCAGCACCGCGAGCGACATCTGCTTCATGTTGTTCGTACACGAACTCCGCCGGCCCGCCTCCCGGGCCGACTGCACGGCCGGCAGGAGCAGCCCGATCAGCACGCCGATGATCGCGATCACCACGAGCAGCTCGACGAGCGTGAAGCCACCCGTCGAGCCAATAGCCCGACACGAGCTTGTGCGGGGGCGAAGCACTTTTTGACCGCTCATTCGAACGCCCGACAGATCGTTCATTGAAACCAGCGACGCAAAGAAGGCCTATCTCGTCCGTCGAGGTTGGACCGGCGAGTCAGTCTACCCCGGCTGGCGCCGTGGGCAAAGCGTTCCTGCCATCGCGTTCTCCAGAAGTGGGGGCCCGTGCGCCACCGCCTTGCGCGCACGTTGCCCCTTCCGCCCCCCGCTCTCGTTGAAGAGATCGGTACCTTCCAGGAGACAATCCCCATGCCGCTCAGTTGCTCCCCATTCGCTTCCGGCGCCCCGCCGTTTATCATCCTCGTGTTCGTGTCAATCTTCGTGGCCGGCGTGCCCACTCATGGGGCGGGGGGCCGTGACGTTGACGGCGCTCCGAATTCCACATCGCAGGCGCTCGTCGCCGCCGTAAACTCGGTCGTCGCCACCGACATCGGGATTCCGCCGGCTGACGCCGCGATCTGCTCGCTCGACGCGCTCCCTTCCTCGCGGGCGAAGATCCTGCCCTTCCTCCCTCCCGAGCACCGGTGGCTGATCGCCGAGTGCGCCCGCGGCCGCACGCGGCTGCGGAGAGACGTGCGCGGATTCAATCTCCTGGCGTTGCTTGATGATCCCGCCGAAACCACGGCCGATGCCGCGGCGATTCAGGCGTTTTTCGACGAGCGGACCGTCGACGTGGCCATGGGATCGGGTGTCTCCGGTGAACCATATCCGATCACCTTCGATTGGGTCGTGGTGCTCGACGCCAAGGCTCGAGGGGTTTTTAGCTTCATTGTGAATTGCCGGGATTGATGCCCGCTCGCGGCACTCCCGGGACGCGATCGGTGTGGTAGATTCCCTGCTCTCGTTTGCGACAAACCGGAGTGTCAGCCATGCCCCGATTGCTTCAACGCCTCGCCTGCATCTGTTTCGCACTGTCGACGCTCGCCGCTCCCGGGCAGGCATCCGCCGTCGAGGCCGAGCAGGTCGTCGACGCTCCCGGCCGCTGGACGCGCGAACGGGCGGCCGAATGGTATGCCGGCCAGCCTTGGCTCGTCGGCTGCAACTACATTCCGAGCACGGCCATCAACCAGCTCGAGATGTTTCAGGCCGACACGTTCGACCCCGCCACCATCGACCGCGAATTGGGCTGGGCCGCAGGGCTCGGCTTCACGTCCGTGCGAGTCTTCCTCCACGACCTGCTTTGGGATCAGGATCGCGCCGGCTTCCTCGATCGCTGCGACAAGTTTCTCACGATCGCCGACCGCCACGGCATCCGGGTGATGTTCGTGCTCTTCGACAGCTGTTGGCACCCCAAGCCCGCCCTCGGCCCGCAGCCTGCCCCCCTGCCCTTCACGCACAACTCGGGCTGGGTGCAGTCCCCGGGAACCGACGCCCTCGCCGACCCGGCGGCGAAGCCGCGCCTCAAGGACTACGTGACGGGCGTCGTCGGCAGGTTTGCACACGACAAGCGCGTGGTCGTGTGGGACGTGTGGAACGAGCCCGACAATGGCGACGGCGGCGCCCCCAAGCGGCCCGGCCTCGAGCCGGCGAACAAGGTCGCCCTCGTCAACGCCCTCCTTCCCGAGGCGTTTGCCTGGACCCGCGAGGCGAAGCCGTCGCAGCCGCTCACCTCGGGCGTGTGGCGGGATTCCGACAAGGTCGACCAGCTCGACGATTGCAAGCGGATCCAACTCGGGGCCAGCGACGTCGTGAGCTTCCATTCCTACGCCGACGCGCCGGTTCTCGAGCGCTGCATCGACGCCCTCTCGGCCTACGGGCGGCCCGTGCTGTGCACGGAATACATGGCCCGCCCCGGCGGGAGCACGTTCGACCCGCATCTCGCGATCATGCGCCGACGCGACGTCGCGGCCTACTGCTGGGGCTTCGTCGACGGAAAGTCGCAGACGATCTATCCGTGGGATTCCTGGACCAAAGCCTACGATGGCCCGCCTCCGGTGTGGTTTCACGACGTGTTTCGCGCCGACGGCACGCCGTTCTCGGCCGAGGAGGTCGCGTTCATCCGCCGCACGACGGGCGTCGACAAGCGATAGCTCGATGCAGCGACACACCCCGACGGGCAGTGTTTCCCGCCATCCCGATCCCACGGCATGTACGGCCGAGGAGAGGCGCGATTTCGCGCAGGCAGCCGCCGCAGTCGCCGCCCGGATCTCGTGCCGATACGGCGTGGCGATTACCCCGGGCGACGTCAACGCAGACTTTAAGGGGGATCTCGACGGCGCGGAGATCGTGATTGCTTCCGGCAGCGATGCGGAGACCACGCTCTTTCTCCTTGCGCACCTGTTCGGCCACACCGTGCAGTGGAACACGTCCGAGACCGCCCGGCGCATCGGGTTCGCCGCCACGCCCGGCACGTCTCAAGAATGGCCTGCGAATCTCGAGACCTACGAGCGGGAAGCGTGCCGCTACGGCCAGACGCTCCTCCATGACGCCAGCATCCGCGGCCTCGATCAATGGCTCGCGGACTACGCCGCCTGCGATGCGGCCTACCTGCGTCACTTCTACGCCACCGGCAGCCGGGGCGACTTCTTCAGTTTCTGGCGGCCCGGCCAGCCGCTGCTCGAGCCGCTCGCGATTCCGGCATTCACCCCCCGCCGCTGGCGCCGACGGAGCGCGGGCATCGTGGTCTGACCGGTCCGGCCGGCGCGGGGCACAAAGTGTTCTGCCAAAACGGCACGCGCCGCCGCCAACCATCCGTCGTGCCCCAGCGTCTACTGCCGGATTTCGCGATAAAGTCTCTGGCGGCCGGGACTTTGGCACGCGGGTTGCTTCCCCGAGAGGCGAGCCGTTCAATGGCTGCCAAACCTGTCCGCTTCGCTTTCCGAAGGAGTCAACCGTGGCCAAACAAATGGTGTTCGACGACGAGGCCCGCCAGCCGCTGCTCGCCGGCGTTTCCAAACTCGCCCGCGCGGTGAAGAGCACGCTGGGCCCCCGCGGCCGCAACGCCGTGCTCGACAAGGGCTGGGGCTCGCCCAAGGTCACCAAGG
>CAZDTC010000185.1:0-5079 GCA_964508125.1 uncultured Candidatus Kuenenia sp. | reverse complement strand
CGAGCCCATTTCCGGCTTCGCCCACTCGTCGGCCACGAGCGGGATCGCCCGGCCGAGGAGCGGAAGCTTCACGCGGCGGCCGTTCTTGGCCATGCGGGCGAGCATCTCGAGCAGCGGCAGCAGGTCGTGGCGGCGTGCGGCGAGGTCGTCGAGAGCCGCGTCGATCTCGGCATGCTCTTTGGGGTTCGCCGCGGCCCGCTTTTCGCGCAGCGCCAGTTCGGCAGCGTCGAGGGCGGCGGCCGGGGCGGGATGCACGGCCACGGCCGTGTCGCCAAGCAGCGTCTCGGGCCGGGTGGTGGCCACGGTCACGCTCGTCGGTTCGCCGGCCTGGGGATCGATCACGTCGTAACGGATGTGCCAGAAGTGGCCCTTCACCTGCTCGTGAAACACTTCGTCGTCGCTCACGGCCGTCTGCAGGAACGTGTCCCAATTCACGAGCCGTTTGCCGCGCCGGACGAGACCCTTTTCAAAGAGCCGAAAAAACGCCTCGCGGACCGCGGCGGCGCACTGGTCGTCGAGCGTGAACCGCGTCCGGTCCCAGTCGCAGCTCGCACCGAGGTCGCGGAGCTGGCCGAGAATCCGCTTCTCATACTGCTCCTTCCAGGCCCAGATCCGCGCGACGAGTTTCTCCCGGCCGAGATCGTGCCGCGATAGTTTTTCCTCCTCGAGGAGCCGCCGCTCCACGACCGCCTGTGTGGCGATGCCGGCATGGTCGGTGCCCGGCATCCAGAGGGTGCGGAGGCCCTGCATGCGCCGCGTGCGCACGAGCACGTCTTGGAGTGTGTTGTTGAGCGCGTGGCCGAGGTGCAGGGCGCCGGTGACATTCGGCGGCGGGATCACGATCGAAAACACGGGCCGCGGGTCGCCGGGCGGCGCCGGTTCGGCGTGCCACAGTCGTTCAGCGTCCCAGAGGGCCCGGCACCGGGCCTGGGCGCTCGTATGGTCGTATTGCTTCGGCAGTTCGGGCATTGCGTGAATGTAGCCAATCTCCGCAGTGTCCAGAAAGGGGACGCAGGCCACTGGCCGCGTATAAATAGAGGGTTCCCGTGTCGACTCCGCCTGGTGAACGCGTGACGAGAGTGCCTCATGAACGATTCGGAGCGCGGGCGAAGCTCGATGACTCCGCCGTGCACGGCGTCGACGCCGAACTCTTCGTCGTCGAGGGGGATTCGGCCGCGTCCGCCGTAGCGCGGGCTCGTGATCCCCGGCGGCAGGCCGTGCTGCCCATGCAAGGCAAGCCACTCAATGCGGCCCGCGCGTCGCGCCGCAAGGTGCTCGAGCACCCGTTTTTCGGCCCGCTCGGCGAGTGCCTTGGCGCGGGCCTCGAGGCGGGATGCGATCCACGGAGGGCGCGCTACGGGAAGGTGCTCGTGCTCACCGATCCCGACGCCGACGGGATCCACTGCGGGTATCTCGTGCTGCTCTTCCTGCACCGGTTCATGCGGCCGCTCCTCGATTCCGGGAGGGTGGCACTCGTGCGGCCGCCGTGGGGCGAGGTCGTGGCCGATGGCGAACTCACGTTGGCGTTTTCGGAGCCGGAACTCACGGCGATCGCCGATCGCTTCCGCGCCCACAGGGACGTCAGCGTGCGTCGCTACCGCGGCCTCGCCGCCCTCGATGCCGACGTGATCCGCGAAACGTGCGTCGCTCCGGCCACGCGCCGCACGACGGGCGTGACAAGCGCGGACGTGGCGGCGATGATGGAGGTCGTCGAGGCGATCGAGCCTGGGGAGCGCGGCGCATTGGGCTCACCGCCTCCGGGGTGACCGTCTGACGGGGAAGTCCGGCGTGGAAAACGGTTTGCAACTTTGGTGGACCGCAGCCGTTTGAGGTGATGCTGCCGATTGACGAGGGGATCTCCTCACGTCTCGAGGCCGGCTCCAGGAGGCCAGGATGAAGGTCCGCACTCTGATTGTTGCGGCGATCGTGGCGGTACATGCGGGCGTGTCGTCGGCACAGCCCCCGGCCGGGGGGCTCCGCAAGCCGCAGATGGCCGACACGATCCGGGCTAGTGTCTATGCCGACAACTCCTTCGAGCTCTACGTGAACGGCGAACTCGTGGCCGTGGACTCGATCCGGTTCATTCCCCACAACGTGATCACGGTCGACATCCTTCCGAAATATCCGATGACGATCGCCGTGCTTGCCCGCGACAACGCCGACCCGCAGACGGGGATGGAATATGCCAACACGAACATCGGTGACGGCGGCTTCATCCTCAAGTTTGGTGACGGCACGGTGACGAACGGCTTCTGGAAGGCAAAGTGTTTTTCACGCGGGCCCGTCGGCGGCGACACGACGAACCCGCAGGTGGAAGCCACGCCGCTCCCGGCCGACTGGTTCGCGATGGACTTCGACGATGGTGGCTGGAAGAACGCCCGCGAATACTCCGAGCAGGAGATCGATCCAAAGCCGCCCTACTACGACTCCGACTTCCAGGGGGCCACCTTCATCTGGACCGACGACGTGAAACTCGACAACACCGTCGTGTTTCGCCACGTCGTGCCCAGGCCGCCGGATGGCCGCGAGCGACCCGACTTTTCGAACATCAACAACGTGGTGCCCCAGGGGCCGACCAAGGGAGGCGGACGCCGGCCGCCCGGAGGCCGCCCGCGATGACCGGCCGGCAGTCGCAAGCGCTGGGTTTCGCGGCTGTCACCTGCCTGTGGGCGGCGGCGTGCGTCGTCGCCGCCGACCGGCCGAACATCGTCCTCATGATCGCGGACGACCAGGGGTGGAACGGGCTGTCGGTGGAGATGGCGCCCGGTGTGCGGGGCTCGCGTGGCGAGATGTTCCACACGCCGAACCTCGAGAAGTTCGCCGCCCAGGGAATGCGGTTTTCGTGCGCCTACGCCCCCGCGCCGGTCTGCTCACCGACGAGGATCAGCCTCCAGACGGGCCGCAGCCCCGCCGCGCTCCACTGGACGAAGGCGGCGCCGCCGGAGCAGGGGCACAGGCTCCTCGAGCCGACGCTCATCAAGGCGATCTCCGCCGACGAGACGACGATCGGGGAACTGCTCACGAAGGCCGGCTACGCCACGGCCCACTACGGCAAGTGGCACATCGCTGGCGGCGGTCCCGGCCGGCACGGATACGCCGAGCACGACGGCGACACCGGCAATGAAAACGCGCATCAGTTCACCGATCCAAACCCCGTCGACATCTTCGGGATGGCCGATCGGGCCGAGGCGTTCATCGCCCGCAGCCAGGCGGCAGGCAAGCCGTTTTTCATCCAGCTCTCGTGGAATGCGCTCCACGCCCCGGAGAACGCGCTCAAGGCGACGCTCGCGAAGTATGAGAACCAGGGCGACGGCAAGCGGGCCGCGGTGGCGGCGATCACCGAGGACCTCGACACGGGCGTGGGCCGGGTCCTCGAGGCGATCGATCGGCTCGGGCTCGTCGGCACGACGTATGTGATCTACACGTCGGACAACGGCGCCGGCGGGGGCGGCGGCGGAAAGGGAGGTGGCGGCAAGGGCTCACGGGGCCTGAGCGGCGGCAAGGGCTCGGTGTGGGAGGGGGGCATACGCGTGCCGTTCATCCTCCGCGGGCCGGGGATCGCGGCGAACGCGTGGTGCCACGAGCCGATCGTGCTGTACGACCTCTATCCCACGTTCTGCGACTGGGCCGGCGTGCCGAAGACCTCGCTGCCCAAGGAGATCGAAGGGGGCAGTATCGCGGGGCTCGTTGCCGGCGGCGGCAGGGGTCGGGTCGTGCGGCCGCGGGAGGAGCTCGTGTTTCACTTTCCGCATTACCAAAGCGGCAACACGCCCCACTCGGCGATCCGGCTCGGCAGCCTGAAACTGATCATGCAGTATGAGGACGACAGCGTACGGTTGTTCGATCTCGACACAGATTTCGGCGAGCGCGACGACCTCGCCGCCCGCCGCCCCGCCGCCGCCGCACGGCTGCGCACCCGGCTCGAGGAGTATCTCAAGGCGGTGGACGCCCAGATGCCGACGCCGAATACTCGCTTCGACCCGTCGCGCGAGGGCGCCCGGCCGGAGCGCGGCAAGCGGGGGCAGAAGGTTGGAAAAAAGAAACCACAGGGGGCTTCGTGACACGTGCGCTGCGGACCGGTCGATGCGTCATTTCGATGACGCTGATGATGGCAGCGTGTGGCGGCATAGCCGTCGCTCATCCCTGGCACCGGCATCTGCCGCATGAACAGCACGGAAAAGATGCCCGGCCACGCGACGCACAGGCAGAGGTCGCCGCCGAAACCGTGCAGCCGGCAGACCCACGATTCATCCTCGTCAATGCGTTCAAAAAGCCGACCAACACCGACTTCGACATCGCCTCGGCATTCGCCCCGTTCGAGAAGCTCGGCAAGGTGCGGACCCGCCGGGACGACCGTTGGTTCTACGTCGAGTCGAACGGGATTCCGGATCATCCGCTGATGGTCGGCATCCGTGCCTGGCAGCAGCAGGTGCCGCTCCCGCAGCAATACATGGGCGACAATGCCTGGCAGATTCCGCTCCATCCGGTTCGGGCCACGGAACCGGCCACCACGAAGAATCGCTTTCTACGCGGGGCGATCGCCCTGGCCGTGAACGGGATCCCGATCTTCAATCCGCTCAACAACCGCGGCGAGGATTCCAAGGCGATCGGCGAACTCGACGACTACGGCGGCCACTGCGGCCGCGCCGACGATTACCACTACCACGTCGCCCCGGTGCACCTCGAGAAGGTCGTCGGCAAGGGAAAGCCCGTCGCCTGGGCGCTCGACGGCTACCCGGTCTACGGCCTCACCGAACCGGACGGCGCGCCGGTCAAACCGCTCGACGCCTGCCACGGGCACGACGACCCGGTGATCGGCTACCACTACCACGCCGCGGCGACCTATCCCTACCTGATCGGCGCGTTCCACGGCGAGGTGACCGAGCGCGACGGGCAGGTCGATCCACAGCCTCGCGCACGCGGTGTGCGCGAGGCGCTGCAGCAACTCAAGGGGGCGACGATCGTCGGCTTCGAATTCACGTCGCCGACGGCACGGAAGCTCACCTACGAGATCGCCGGGAGGAAGGGAACGGTCGAGGACGTGCTCGGCGCCGATGGCGCCGGGAGGTGCCGCTACAC
>CAZDTC010000184.1:0-5092 GCA_964508125.1 uncultured Candidatus Kuenenia sp. | reverse complement strand
GGAACCTGACGACTACCGCTCCGGGTTCCAGCGGGCCATCGACGAGCGCCGCAAATCCCAGCCTGCCCGCAGTGGATCCGACGTTATTCGCACCCTCTCCCGCACCCGAGGACTCTCATGAGCATCCAGATCGAACGCGTCACCGGAAACACAGGGTCGCTCAACGTCACGAGCGATCCAGCAACCTGCGATCCCGTGCGCTTGGGCACTTCCGCTGGCGGCGTGATGCACTGCATCTCCACGTCCACCAACGGAGCGATCACGGTGTTCTGGTTTGCCCAGTACGCCGCCGACTCCCCGTCCTACAAACTCGCCGACAACTCGAATGTCGCGATCACCACGGTGATGGCACCCGGCAACTGCTACGAAATGCCGACTGCGCTCTACGGAGCCGCGCACCTTCGCATCGTCGCCAGCACCGCCGGCCAGTCGGGGGTCGTGCTCTTCTCACTCAAGGGCTGACCCGATGCCGATGGACTTCCGACTGCTGCGGCCCGCGCGCCAGGCGCCATCGGGCCCGCCCGTGTACGGGTTCACAGTGCTCAATCAATACAACCCCAATATGTTTTTTTATCTCCGAGAAGCCCTGTCCCCCTCGGATCCAAGCTCGTCGGTCGGGTCTGTCGAGAACGTCGTGCAGTTAGCAATGGCTTGCATCTCCTACGGCATCCCCTTGCAAATCGAATGGACGCTCATCGGAGCCACCTACAACCCACCAACAAATCCCCAAGCAACGTACTACTACGCAATCAATCAAGACCCAGGGGACACCTGGGGGCTTCCTGCGGGAAGCTCCCCAAGCAACGACATCAATCAAGTCACGGAGTTGGTCCGATACAACTGGCCGGGACAGCCAAACACACCGCTGATGTTCAACGTCAACGGAGACTGTGTCAGCGTCTACACGATGCTTGGCGAAGACAATCTGTTCTCTGCTGGGCGGGCCATGGCAGTGCTGGGCGGCGTCCAGATTCTGTTCGACTCCAGGCAATACAAAGTCTCTTTGAACCCAAGCCTGGGCGCTGCGTGGTGCATTCGGCGACTCATCACTTTGGACAACAACGGTGACTTCTTCACTGCTGGCTCAGACGTTCTCGCATGGGAGGACGTGTATTACTTCGCCAGCGGCTATGCCGCGAACACCGTGTCGCCTGGCGTTCTGTTGGCGGACACTTTTGAGCAAACGCCGGGTTGCTACCCGCTCGTGTTTTCCGGAGGAGCACCTACCTCCGGTTGGTCGCAGTGACACCGATGAAACTCTACACACTTTCAGAAATCATCGAACTGAATCCGCCGGGGTTTCGCCAATACCTTCCCGCGCCAAAGCGGTTCGGTACCGCCAGGCCGCCCATCACCGACCGCAGCGAGTTCACCGAGCACGATGTGGCGGTGTTCGCAGCGATCGCCGACGAAATACGCAAAGCCAACCCGACGCACTTATCGCTCAAGGCGTGGGCGATTGGCAGCCGCGTGAGCGGCACATGGCGAACCAAGGAGGAGTCCGAGGCTCTCGCGGCCGAAGGGTACCGACTCAAGTATTCCGACTACGACGTAGCGACCAACGCCCGCGTACTTCCTTCGCGGGAAGCGCTGGAGGCGGCCATGCAGCCGTTTGGCGAGAAGGCGCATGTCATCCGGCGTTCGCCAAAGCCGTTGCGCGAGGACGCAGTAGCGCTCTCCGTAGGCTCCTGGTGGTCGCGGTTTGCCAGTGCGTTGCTCGCGTGGCCACGGCTGTGTTTTCGAGGATCGACAAAGCATCACCGCACGAAATGAGCATTTTCGCCCCGAGCCACCCATAAACTTCGCGGAGAAGCTCCATGCCAGGCCCATTCACGAGTCTCATCGACACCCTGCGGAACCGCGGCGGGTTCGGCTCCGCGCCCAAGCCTTTGCCGCCGGTACAGCCACAGTCGATGGCTGGCATGGAGCCCCCAGGCCAAATGGGGATGCGTGAGCCAGCACCAGTCGAACAGGTCGGATACGACGAGAAGCGGCCCTATAAGGGCATGGGCGTCGTCGAGGCGATGTTCACCCCGCACTCGATGGCACTCGACAGGCAACGCCGTCGAAGCCGAGGCCAGATGGCCGAGCCGTCGCCTCTGGCCGGCTCGATCCGGGCCATCACCGACGATCCGGAACTCGACGAGGTCAGCAAGCTCAAGCGGCTGGCGGACGTGACGGCCCTGGCGGCGATCGAAGCCACCGACAACGACCAGCGGAAGACGCTGATGCGCGTATCGGAGAACTACTTGAAGCGGGCCACGTTCCGCGAGTCGGCCGACTTGAGCCGACAGACGGTGATGGACGCCCTCTCGAAGCAGCAAGAAACCCTCGGATTGCAGCGTGGACTTCTGCAGGACCAACTCGACTCGGAGCGTTCGCTTCTCGACCACGGTGCGAAAAACACGGAACGGCTTAATGAGCAGGTCGCACGGCTCGCTCGAGAGTCCGCGTCCCGGGGCACCGCCTTCTCCGATGAGATCGCACCGCTCATGCAGGATCGGGCCATGCCCGTCGAAATCTACGCCCGTCAGATGCAGGCTGCGGCCGCGGCCCGCAACCGCGAAAAGGGAGTCCCCGATCCGACGGGCGAGGCAGCCGCCTACCAGAACGCCCAGCTCAACGGCCTGCGCGTCCGGATCGGCCAGCACGTCGCTGACGCGATCCAGTCGGGGGCGCCGCTCTTCGACGAGAGCCATCCGGGCTTCACGGAGTTCTCGATCCCCTACCGGGCCAAACTCATGCAGTCCCCGGACAAGTACGACCAACTGCGGTCGGAACTGACGAGCGTGATCGGCCCCGCGGTTTTCGAGGAAGTCCGCAAGGCGGGCATTCCCTACGGCGAAGCCGCCCGCTACGTCGAGGGACTCACCGGCACGATCCTCGGCCCGAAGCCCGAGTCGGGTGGATTCATCGGACAACTGATGCCCTTCAAGTAGGAGAGAACCATGTCCCTCATCCCGGCCCTCATTCGCGGCATGGCCCACTACCGCCACGAACGCGAGCGGTTGAACAAGCGCGGCAAAGACCCCTACGGCCTCGACATCGGCGAGGAGCTGGAGTTCGGGCCTGGCCTCGATCTCGGCGATGCCGGCGACGAAATCTCACGCAGTTTCCAGAAGCTCGGGGTGATGCAAGGGCTGCCCCAGGCTCCGGCTCTCCGCGTCCCAAAGCCGCAGTACCCGCAGTTCAAGCCGGAATAAACCGATGGTTCTTGAGATCGCTGCACCGGGCGTCAACCCGTTCGAAGAGCGGCGAAAGAAACCACTCGAGTCGGCCGCGGTGCCGCCGGCCGTCAAGCAGTCGATCCTCTCCCAACTGGCGGCCCAGTCGGGGCAGGCGCTCGAGTCCCTGGGGCTCGTGCTCGACACCCCCGGGGCGATCGCCCGGGGCATCCTCGCCGGGGATCCTGCGTCGGGGTTCGCGTTCGACTCCCAACGCAGGGTGTCGGGCACCGAGCTGCTCGACGCCTATGGACTGAAACCAGACGAAGAGGCGCTGGGCGGATACGGCGCGGGCTTGGCCGGCTTCGCCACCGAGGTCGTCACCGATCCCCTGTTTCTGTTCCAAGGTGGCCTGGGGGCCATGTCCACGGCCGCCAAGGCCGCCCGCGCAGCAGACGTTTTGCAGTACGCCCCGAAAGCCGCGATGGCGAAGATGGGGAGCGATCTGCCGGACGTTCTACGTGCGGCCGACAACACGCTCACCGGGCGGGCCACACTCCAGAGCCTCGAGAACGCCCGGGTGCCGCTCACCGAATCGACGCTCGACGTACGGCCCATCGTCGGCGACCGGGTGGCCCGATTCCGCACCACGCTCCAGGACGTGATCGAGGCGGCGCCCAACCGGAACGAAGCCTTGCGGCAGGTGCGCGACTACCTCGGGAGCGACGAGGCCGTGAACGCTGCGATGGATCAGCGGCTCGGCAACCTGTTCGGGGTCGGATTCGGTTCGAGCGCTGCCACGTTCTCGCCCTTTTCCGATGCGACCACCGAGCGGATCCTCGACGCCTTCGACTACCTCGGGCAGTCCGCGGCCTGGAACCCTGCTACTCGGACCGCGGCCGCGCTCTTCGACAAGCGGCTCGACGGCCGCACCGACGTGGCCGGCCAGATCGACGCCCTCAAGGCGTACAAGACCATCGACGTGGCCGGGAGACGGGCCGGCGACGTCCTGGCCACGCAGCACGGGCAGCTGCTCCGCGCCGTCGAACTCAACGACCAGGCCAAGCGGCTGCTTGGGGCCGACACGATGTTCTCGCGCCAGGGCAACGACGTGGCCCTGCGGCTCGCCACCGGCAAACCCACCGACAACGACCTGGCGATCCTCGCCGAATCACCGGAACTCGACGAATGGCTGCAAAACTGGGACGAGTACCGAAAGAACGCCATCGTCAGGGCGGAACTCAAGGGGCTCAGGCTCAACGAGTACCACGACGATTTCGGCAACGAGTTCAACCCGCGGTACGCCCAGGAGTTCGACTTCGGCCCCGTGGGCCGGGGCACCGGCCAACTCGATCGCGCCGCAACGATCGAGAATATGTATTCCCGAAACCCCGACCTCGCACTCCCCGGCGGGGACATCGAGCTGCGGGAGATCAGCCTGCTCCCCGTGGTGCGCGAGCACGCCATGCGGAAAACCGACAGCCCCTTCACCGACGAGGAAGTGGGCGAGGAGATCGCCCGCTACATCGCGGAGAAGCACGGCAACCCGATGATTACCGATGCCCAGGGGACGGGCATCGCGCGGGTGATGCGGAAACTGAACCCCAACCTGCCGGCGGATACCCCAGCGTTCTCGGAACACCCGATCAACGCCCAGATGCGGTACATGGTGAACACGGAGATTCGCCTGGCCACCGCAAACCATGTCTATGACTCGCTGGCCGAAGCCGCCCGGCCGGGAAGGTTCAGCCAGCAATCGGGCGGCATCTACCGCTCGGTCGACGAGGTGCTCGGCAAATACGCCGGCCGGCTGGGGTTCGAGACGACGGGGCGGTTCAACCGCCCGCGGAAGGTCGTGGCGGCACAGTTGCGCGCCAGGATCGCCGTCCGCAACGGACTCTCGCTCGACGACGTGAAACTCAAGAACT
>CAZDTC010000183.1:0-5132 GCA_964508125.1 uncultured Candidatus Kuenenia sp. | reverse complement strand
GAAGGCTAGGCCTGGAAGGCCGGGTTCGTGCCAGCCGACGGAGGTCGGCCAAGGGCAGGTCGGCACGATGCCGAGCCTGCCCGTGAAGCAGTCCGGCGAGATGGTAGGGGCGACCCCGAGCCGGATTGAACGCGTTGAGCAAAGACAGACGGGAAGCCTGTCCTAAAGTTCGCCGCAGGCGGTGGCGGCGGCGGTGAGGGAGAGGCCGCCGTCGTAGAGGGCGCGGCCCACGATGCAGCCGGCGGCGCCCGCCTTGGCCACCTGCACGAGGTCGGCGGCCGTGGCGATACCGCCCGAGGCGACGACTGGGAGCTTGACCGCGCTCACCATTTCGCGGAGGGCCGGGAGATTTGGCCCGCCAAGTGTGCCGTCGGTGGCGATGTCGGTGTAGACGATGGCTGCGAGCGGCAGGTTTTCATGCCTCCGGGCCACATCGAGCGCCGTGAGCGGGCTCGTCTCGATCCAGCCCCGCACGGCCACGTGGCCGTCGCGGGCGTCGAGGCCGAGCACGATGCGGTCGGGGAGGGCCGTGGCCAGTTCGTCGAGCAGGTGTGGCTGTTCGATCGCGATGCTGCCGACGACGATGCGGGCGATGCCGGCGTCGGCGTAGCGGCGGGCGGTGTCGAGCGTGCGGATCCCGCCGCCGATCTGACAGGGAACGCCGGCCGCCTGCAGGATCCGCTCGACGAGCGCGGCCTGCACGGGCGTGCCCGCCTTCGCCCCGTCGAGATCGACGATATGCAGCCGCCGGGCGCCGGCGGCCACGAACTGCCGGGCCATGGCCACCGGGTCGTCGCCAAACACCGTCTCGCGGTCGTAGTCGCCCTGAAGGAGCCGGACACACCGTCCACCCCGCAGATCGATCGCCGGCCAGAGTTCCATCGTGCGCAATCTCCCGGATGTTTCAGGCAAGGAACGAGGCGAGGAGCCCGAGGCCGACGGCCTGGCTCTTCTCGGGGTGAAACTGGGTGGCGAAGAGTCGCCCGCGACGCACGGCCGAGCAGAACGGCCCGCCGTAGTCGGTCGTCGCCGCAATCACCGCCGCATCGGCCGGTCGGGCGTGGTAGGCGTGCACAAAGTAAAAGTAGTCGTCCGCGGCGGCAGGTGCCGGACTGGCATCGACACCAGTCCACGTGACCGTGTTCCAGCCCATGTGCGGCACCTTCATGCCCGTCGGAAGCACGAAGCGCACGACATCGCCGGCGAGCACGCCCAGCCCCGCGTGCCGCCCGCCCTCGAGGCCGGTCTCGAAGAGCAGTTGCAGGCCCATGCAGATGCCGAAGAACGGGCGATCCGCCTTCAGGTGCGCGAGGATCGGCTCGACGAGCCGGCGGGCGTGCAGCTCCCGCATCGCGTCGCCAAAGGCTCCAACGCCGGGAAGCACGAGCTTCTCCGCTTCGGCCACCTGGCTGGGGTCGTCGGTGATCCGCGCGGCCGTGCCGAGGCGCTCGCAGGCTTTCTGAACGCTGCGCAGATTACCACTGCCGTAGTCGACGATCGTCACCATGCCGCGAGTGTAACGGCCGCCACGTCAGCCGCCACCGGCCGCTGCGGCAGCCGGATGTGACGAGAGCGCAGCGTCGGCGCCGGACCGCTCCGGATAGACGACGATCTCGATCCGACGGTTGCGGGCCCGGCCCGCCGCCGTCGCGTTCGACACGACCGGATGATTCGGCCCGTGGGCGACGAGGAACAGCTGACCCTGCTTCAGGGAGGTGCGACTGGTGAGAAAGTCGAACACGGTCGAGGCCCGGGCGACGCTCAACTGATGCTGCGATCCCCACGATGCATTCTGCAGCGGCTCGGTGTCGGTGTGCCCCTCGATGCCGAGGAAGTGGTCCGGGTACACCCGCTCGACCTCGTCGGCGACCTGCGTGAGGAGCGCGGAGCCGGCGGGCAACAGGTTCACCCCGCCGGACTCGAAGAGCTTGTCGGCCGGAATTTCGAGCCGCACGACGCCGCCGTCGAGCCTCTTTTCAACCCCGGGCAGCGAGAGCGCCGTCATCGTCGACTGCATCGCCACGGGCGTCATCGTGCCGGGCGGCGAGGGCGGGGCGCCGGGCGGCGAGGCCGAACCCGCGGCCACCCGGGCCTGGGCGAGCTGGGTCGACGTGCTGGCGAGCTGCTCTCGAAGGGCCGCGATCTCGTCCTGCATCACCTGCGCCTCCTGCCGGCTGCGGACGAGGCCGGCTTCGAGTTGCCGTGGATCGGTGTCGAGAAAGGACGGTGCAGCGGGGGTCGCCGGAGGTGGTGACGCTGGTGCGAAGGCCGCGATGCCAGGTGGCTGCGCGACGCCGGGAGGAGCGGTGGAGGCGGCCTGCCGAAACGGATTCTGCGTGCAGCCGACGGCGCAGGCGGCGAGACCCATGACCGCGATACGGCCGATTCCGAGACGCGATGCGATCGCCATGCATCCGGCTCCGTTCCAGCGGGCAGGGAAGGGGGTGGGGGAAGGCGGCGGATCGTAAGGATGCCCGGCTGGCCGGGCAAGGCCGGAGCAGGCCCGGAAAACTCAGGCAATACCGCGCAAGGATCGCCACAGAAAGAGCGTGATCGCCGTCAGCGCCACGACGGCTGCAACCACGAGGATCAACTGCCCGGGTGCTTCGAAATGCACGCCTGCGACCTGCCAGATCGGCCGCCACGCGACGACGACGATGGCTGCGGCCAGGCACAGACTCGGACCGAAGGGAAGTTCGTTTTCCCGGTGGCGCGCAAACTGCGTCAGGCCGTGGCCGAGGCCGATGAAAGCCGCCATGAAGAACGTGAGCACGCAGACCTGCCAGCCGAGCCAGGCGCCCACCATCGCCATCAGTGTCACGTCGCCGAGCCCCATGGCCTCCTTGCCCAAGGCGTGCGATGCCCCCGCCCGCATGGCCCACACCAGCCCTCCCGATACGCCGAGCCCCACGAGCGCTGATTGAAGCGCATCGAACCTGCTCGTACCGATCCACCAGGTGGTTGCGATCGCGGCGAGCCCCAGCGCGAGGATCACTCTGCGTGGCGAAAGCCACGGCATCTGGACATCGGCAGGGGAGGCCTCCGTGCAGACGAGCCACCATGCGCAGAAAATCGCCGCAGCGAGCGCAAGGCCAGCAACGTGCGGCGCCGCGCCCCACAGCCCCCCGCCGACGCCGAGGCCACCATACCAGGCGAGTACGTCGGCCTGGATCGAGGGCGCTGCGAACGACCGCGGCACCTCCAGCGCAACCGGCAAGAGCGACCTTGGCCACACCCACGCATACGCGAGGCCCATGATCGCACCGGGAACGGTGATCCAGTCGGGGATCACACGCTGCCGAAGATCGATCCAGGTCGCCGCGGCGAGAAACCACAACAGCACGACGTGCGCGAGATATCGCGCGGTGGACTCACCCTGCACGAGCAGCATGTCGTCGGCTTGAAGGCCGGGTGGCATGAGCCCGCCAGACACGATCTCCCACCACCAGAGCAGGCCAACCGTGATCGCCCCGACGAGCGCGATGACCATCGGCGGCTGCGGCCCCGGCGGCTCGTCTTCAGTGGCCCGAAACCACGCCGCCACCGCGCGGCAGAGCAGCAGCCCGAGCACGCCGCCGATCACGACCGTCGCAGCGCCCGCCGCCGGTCCGCTGGTCCACGACTGATCGATGCCGCTCATGGCGCAGCGCCCTCCCGGCCGAACATCGACCCGGCTCGGCCCAGCCAGGCCGCGATCTCCGCGGCGACATCGGCCGGCCCGGCGGCACCTGTGTCGACCGTCCAGTCGGCAACTGACCTATAGAGCGGCTCTCGGGCATGGACGGCCTGCTCCACCTCCGCGAGCGGATCACCGGCGATGAGGGCTGGACGGCGTTCGAGCGTGGCCGGGTCGGCCGCGAGCCGCCCCCGAATGACGTCCACCGGGGCGTCGAGCCACACGACCGGCCGGCCGCGCTCGCGCAAGAGCGCGCGATTCGCCTCTCGCAGCACGACCCCGCCTCCGGTCGCCAGCACGCCACGCTCCGTGGACAGCGCCTCCGCGAGCACCTGCGCCTCGGCATCGCGAAACGCGGCCTCACCGCGGTTGCGCACGAGCTCGGCGATCGTACCACCAATCCGCTCCTCGAGCACGACGTCGGCATCGATCCACGACGTGTCCAGCCGCTCGGCAAGAAGCCGGGCCACCGTCGTCTTGCCGGTGCCGCGATATCCGATCAGCGTGACGAGGGGCATGGCGTGGCCTACACGGGCTGCTTGGCGGAAGCCGTCGCCCGCTTGAGGGCCTCGCGCATCACGTGATGCGGGGGCTCGCGATCGTGCCAGATGCGAAACTGGATCGCGGCCTGCCGCACGAACATTTCGACGCCCGTTACGATCTTACATCCGATCGATCTCGCCTCCTTCACCAGCAGCGTATTTTCGGGGTTGTAGACCGTGTCGAAGACCACCATGTACGACCGCAGGTGCTCCTTGTCGAAGGGCGTTTCGTCGACGTTGGGATGCATGCCGACCGGTGTCGCGTTGACCAGGCAGTCGTAGGGCAGGCGATACCGGGCGGCCCAGTCGATGGCCTTGCAGCCCACCTCGGCGGCGATCTTCTTCGTGCGCTCCAGCGTCCGCGAAGCCACCGTGACGTCGACGCCGCGTTTCCGCAGGGCGAAGGCGACCGCCCGGGCGGCCCCGCCGGCTCCGAGCACGATGGCTGTCTTGACCCCGAGCCCTTCCACGGCGGCGTCCTGATCGCGGATCGCGGCCTCGAGGCTCTCCACCGCGGCCGTGGCATCGGTGTTGGAGGCCGAAACGCCGGCGGGCTTGAAGGCGAGCGTATTGGCGGCGCCAATCGCAGCCACGAGGTCGTCCTTCACGGTTGCGAACGGCAACACGGCCTCCTTGTGTGGAATCGTGACGCTCAGGCCGGACAACGGCCAGCGACCGGCCCCCGAGAGGAACTCGCCGATCTGCTCCGCGGGCACGCGAAACGGCAGATACACCGCATCGATGTCCTCGGCGGCGAGAGCCGCATTGTGCACGACGGGGCTCAGGCTGTGGGCCACCGGATCGGCTACGACGCCATAGATCCTGGTCTTCGGCGTGATCTGCTCGTAGCGGTAGACGTCGCGCATCTGCCGCCAGCCGATCTGCCCGGGCGCGAGCACGCGGTCGTCGTGGAA
>CAZDTC010000182.1:0-5141 GCA_964508125.1 uncultured Candidatus Kuenenia sp. | reverse complement strand
CCTTGCGGAGATCGATCCCCTGCTCCTTCTTGAACTGGTCGGCCACGTGGTTGATCAGCGTCTGGTCGAAGTCGTCGCCGCCGAGGTGCGTGTCGCCGTTGGTGCTCACCACCTGGAACACGCCGTCCTTCGACACGTCGAGCACCGACACGTCGAACGTGCCGCCGCCCAAGTCGAACACCACGATCTTCTCGTCCTTCTTCTTTTCGAGGCCATACGCCAGGGCCGCTGCCGTCGGCTCGTTGACGATGCGCATCACCTCGAGGCCGGCGATCTGGCCGGCGTCCTTGGTGGCCTGGCGCTGGGCGTCGTTGAAGTAGGCAGGGACGGTGATCACCGCCTTGTTGACCTTATGGCCGAGGTAGCTCTCGGCCGCCTCCTTGAGCGCACGGAGCACCTTCGCTGAAACCTCCGGCGGCGTGAAGGTCTGGTCGCCCGCCTTCACCTTCACGTAGTCCTCGGGCCCGCCCACGACCTCATAGGGCACGATCTTCTCTTCACTGGCTACCTCGTTGTGGCGGCGGCCCATGAACCGCTTGATCGAGTAGATCGTGCGCTTGGGGTTCGTGACGGCCTGCCGGCGGGCGATGTCGCCCACGAGCGTCTCGCCCTTGTCGTTGAAGGCCACCACGCTCGGGGTGAGACGGTTGCCCTCCTTGTTTGCGATCACCTTGGGCTCCTTGCCCTCCATCACCGCGACCACGGAGTTCGTGGTGCCGAGGTCGATGCCGATGATCTTTTCGCCCTGCTTGGTTGCCATGTGTGTTGTTCCTCTCTCTCCGCCAGATAGTGTCTGCCGATCTGGTCCCCTGAGGGAAATGCAAAGCCCGTGCCAGCGGTCGGCGGAAGGGCGGCAGGCCTCCGGCGGGGCCATTTACGCCCGCATTTTCCAAGGTACAGTTGGCGAACAGGGCCGGCGGCGGATGCGGCCCCGTTTTTTGGGCTGCCATTTTGGCCGCTCCTCGGATCGCCATGGCGAAGCAGCCCCCACAACCCGCGCCCGACGCCCCGAAACCCGCGGGCCTCGCCGCCCTCCGCGCCCAGATCGACCGCATCGATCGGGAGCTCGTCGAGCGGATGAATGAGCGGGCCACGATTGCCGGACAGATTGGCAAGATCAAGCAGTCGAACGGCCAGCAAACCTACGACCCGTCGCGCGAGGAGACGGTGCTCGAGCGGGTGGCCGCCAACAACCCCGGCCCTCTCTCCGACGACAGCCTCAAGGCCGTGTTCCGCGAGCTGATCTCCGGCTCGCGGGCGATCGAGCAGCACCTCCGCGTGGCCCACCTCGGCCCCGCCTGGACCTACAGCCACCTGGCCGCGCTCCACCGCTTCGGCAACGCCGTCGAATTCGTGCCGGTGGCGAGCATCTCCGCAGCGTTCGAGGAGGTGCATGCGGGCCACTCCCACTACGGCGTCGTGCCCCTCGAAAACTCCACCGACGGCCGGATCGCCGACACCCTCGACAACTTCTCCCGGCTCCCGGTGAAGATCTGCGCCGAGGTGCCGCTGCGGATCCACCACAATCTCCTGGCCGCCTGCGATCGCTCCGCCATCGACACGGTCTACAGCCGGCCGCAGGCGCTCTCGCAGTGCCGCAACTGGCTGGCGCGCCACCTGCCGGACGCCCGCCTCGTGGAGGTGACAAGCACGAGCGCCGCCGCCGAAATGGCCGCGAAGACGCCCCGCGCCGCCGCGATCGCCAGCCGACAGGCCGGTGTCCACCACGGCCTCGACGTGCTCGCCGAAAACATCGAAGACGTGGCCGGCAACACCACCCGCTTCGCCGTCATCGGCCACACCGACTCGGGCCGCACGGGCAAGGACAAGACGGCGCTCATGTTCGAGACGGAGCACAAGCCGGGCGGCCTGGCCGACGCGCTCGCGATCCCCAAGAAGCAGAAGCTCAATCTCACCTGGATCGAGTCGTTTCCGCTGCCGGGCGAGGAGCGCGGCTACGTGTTCTTCGTGGAGATGGAGGGGCATCGTGACGACCTCCGCGTGCGCCGCGCGATCCAGGCCCTCGAGAAGCGCTGCAAGCGCGTCGTCGTGCTCGGCTCCTACGCCAGCGCCGCCGCCGTCGGCTGACGCCCCCGTGGGGCAAGCGTCCCGCTCGCCATGCACCTGCTCACGTCAACACCCCGCCGATCACGTGCCCATGCACGTCGGTGAGCCGCCGGTCGATGCCGTTGTTGCGCCAGGTGAGCCTCGTGTGGTCGATGCCGAGGAGCCTCATCACGGTCGCATGCACGTCGTGCACTGTCGTGGGGTGGTCGCGGTCCAGCGGTTTGTAGCCCCAGTGGTCGCTCTCGCCACACACGACGCCGCCACGGACTCCGCCACTGCACAGCCAGTTCGTGAACACAAACGGATTGTGGTCGCGTCCCTTCCCTCTCTGCGAACTCGGCATCCGGCCAAACTCCGTGGTCCAGAGCACGAGCGTGTCTTCGAGCATGCCTCGCTGGTCGAGATCCTGGATGAGGGCCGCGGCGCCGCGGGCCATGCCCGTGGCGAGCGGACCGTGGTCGCGCTCCACGTCATCGTGGCTGTCCCAGTTGCGCCGGGGGAAACCGTTGTTGTTGCCGCTCCACACCTGCACAAACCGCACGCCCCGCTCCAGCAGCCGCCGGGCGGCAAGGCAGCGCAGGCCGAAGTGATGCGTTTCCTCCTCGGCGTTGATCTGGCTGGGCCAACTCGTGCGGCCGGGCTGCACGCCGTAGATCTTGAGGATGTGCTCGGGCTCCCCGCTGACCGAGGACGAAGACTTAGGTTGGCACGTTTTCGTATCGCGGGAGCATTTGCCGGGTGTCCTTCTGATTCGCTTTCCGGGAGCGATTTTTCCTCCCAAAATCGCTCCCGTCCCTGTTTCACTGTGAAAGGCCAGGCTGGCTGCCGTTCCGCTCATCGGCTTGAAGTTCACAAACAAATTGCTCACAATAGACTAGTTGAATCATCTGGTCGGTGCATGATACTGGCGTGTTGGAGATGTGCCATGGACGAAGTGGGCGCCTTCGAGGCGAAAACTCATCTGCCGAAGCTCTTGGACAGGGTTGAGCGGGGCGAATCGGTCACGATCACCCGGCATGGCCGGCCCGTAGCGCAGTTGGTGCCTTGTGTCCAAGGCGGCGGCGACCGTGCGCTCGCCGCCGTTCGCCGCATCGCGGCCCTGCGCCAGCAGCACACGAAGATCGCCCTCGACGAGCTTCTTGACCTGAAGCACGAGGGGCATCGCCATTGACGAAACCACTCGTGCTCGACTGCTCGATCGTGCTTGCCTGGGCATTCAGCGATGAGTTGAGCGGGGAGGCCGATCGGGCCATGACGCTCGCCGCCGAACGGGGCCTCGTGGTGCCTGCCATCTGGTGGTATGAAATCCGCAATGTGCTCGTGATGGGTGAACGTCGCGGCCGTATCGAGCCCGAATCCTCGCGGGCGGTTCTGGCCGCGCTGGCAGAGCTGAATCCGGTTCGTGATTTCGAGCACCACGACGCGACGATCATGGATGTGGCACGGTCGTACGGCCTTTCCGTCTATGACGCCGCGTATGTGGAGGTGGCTCGCCGCCTGGCCCTGCCGTTGGCGACACTGGACAAGAGCCTGCGCCGAGCGGCCGCCATGGCCGCCATCGAACTCGTCTGACCGCTTCACCATGCCCCAACTCATAGGGCACGTCACCCGGCCAACGAGTAAAAGCTGAAGCATGGTGCCCGGGAATCGATCATGCTGACTCGTATCTGCTTGGGAATCTCGGATATCTGCCTTCTGGCGGTCGTCCTTGCCGCCCCTCTCCCCTGCTCTGCCGGCGGCGCATTCTCGTTCGCGCCCAACCAGCTCGCCGGCTCCCCGTGGTATCGGCCTGGTGATCAAGATCGCGTTATCAACGGCCACCACGACGAGTCGTTCGGCCAACGCGAGCGGTGGCCGATCCTGCTCGCGAATCTCAAGACGCATCGTGGGGCATTCGGCATTCCCGCGGCGGAGATCGGCCACCTCGAAAACTCCGCCGGGCTGCTGCCACTCCTGCGAAGCGAGGGTATTCCGTTGAGCGTCGAACTGCCCGCCTTCACGCAGCCCCACGAAGGCTCATCGCTCGCCCGGGCCGAAATCCTCGGCGAGGCCGTCGATGGCGTGAACATCTTCTCCAGCATTTTTCGCATCGACGCTCCACCCGACCGACCAAATCCAGATGGCTCGGGCTGGTTTGTCACGCGCGACGGCACGCCATTCATTCCCGACGAGATCGTGTTCGACGAACGCATCCCAAATCTCCTTCCGGAATTCGACGCGGCTCTGCTGGCGCAGACTCCAGGGAGTTGGGAGCAGCGAAAACAGGCCGCACGGAAACTCCACCCGTTCATGGCTTCGCGCCAACCGTATGACCGCCTGCTCGAAAGCCTGATGCAGGACTACGTGCGCTATCTCGATGTGGCCCGCGCCCACTGGGGCGACCGGATGCCGGTTGTCAGCGTGCATTGGAACGTGAATCCTGCCTGGGAATGGCGCGACGAGAAGGGGCTGGATGCCATTCAGGCCGCCAATCCCGCCTGGTGCCGGACGCCGGAGGACTTCTATCGAATCGTGTTCACGTCGCCCCAATACAACTCTGTGCGGTATCTCGAGCAGCTCCTCGACACGCTGAGCGCTGCCGGCTTCAAACCGCGCACCGTCTTCATGGACGTCGATTGGAACTACAGCCTGCCCTACGTGACTGAAGCCCTGCGACGCCACAAATCGTCGCTGGCCGCCCGCGGCGTGCAGATGGGCATCAACGTGGTGGAAGCCGGCCTCGGCGAACAGGAGGAACTGGTCTACGACGGCCACACGCTCTCGCGCCGCGTCGCTCCGAACACCCCGCCGAACGTGCTCTACGAAAACACGCTCGTCGCGATCGCCGAATACCTGCGCGGATCGGGCATCTACGAGCCGGGGCTGCAGATCCGCATCGGCAGCTGGTCGCGCCGCCCGGCGGAGACAGGGGCTGGAGTCGACGAAACCATCCCGGGCTCGATGGCCCACACCGCCAACCGGATCATTGGCCTGCTCCAGCCCTGACGTGCGGCGACCGCGCGTATCGCCTCGGCTCGCAACGCCACGCAGCTTCGCTGGGCCTCACCAGCAGGACCTGCCGCCGTTGACGGCGA
>CAZDTC010000181.1:0-5173 GCA_964508125.1 uncultured Candidatus Kuenenia sp. | reverse complement strand
CCCCCGTCTGTGCATGCCGGCTGCAGTGCTGTGCTGGCTGCGGCCGCGCAGGCTCAGATCAAGATCGGCCAGACCGCTGATTTCAGTGGCCCATCCGGCCTCATCGCGCAGCAGAACCGCGATGGCGCCAGGCTCTACTTCGACCAGATCAATGCCACCGGCGGTGTCTCCGGCCAGAAGATCGAGTTGCTGACGCTGGACGACAAGTTCGACCCCAAGACCAGTGCTGCCAACGCCAAGAGCCTGATCGATCAGGGGCTGATCGACCGTCACGACGCGCTCGAGATCGCGCCCAACCGCGAGGCGCTGATGATGGCCCTCAAGGGCATCGGAGCGATCTGATGGAGCGTCTGCGCGGGCCCCGGCCGCTTCGGGGCGCGGTCATCGTGTCTCTCGCTATCGCCTGCACGATCGTGTCCTTCGCCGGTTTGCGGCCGGTGGCCGCGCAGCCGGCCGACGGCGGGCGGCCGAAGATGCAGGAGGTCGCCCCGAACGCCCCGCCGCAGCCGGCTGCCGTCGAGCCGGCGCCGGTCCCGCGGCGGCCGACCGGCAGCCTCGCCACTCTGCCGAGCCTGACCTGGTGGCTGTTCGTCGTCGGCTGGCTCGGCACGACGGCGTGGGCCGGCCGCGACGAACACCGACCAAAGTCGTTCGACACGCTCTGGCTCCCGATCCTCGCCTTCCCGTTCTTCGTGTTGGCCTTGGGGGCGTGGTGGCTGCCCTGGTCTGCCGCGGCGTGCGGCCTCACGGCCACCGCGTGGCTCGGGTCGTTCCTCGCCTACGGCCTCGCCCGCGATGCCGCCCTCAAGCCCGATCAGCGGCTCCTTTCGTTTCGCAATGCGTTCTATGCCGCGGCGCGATCTGCCCAGCCGCTCCTGAAGAAGATGGGCATCAAGCTCGACCTCGAGAGCCGCTCGCTCGCCGACTCGCTGCCGGATGTGTCGTTTACCGCGGTGCCTCCCGACGGCTCGGCGACGCCGCAGACGCTGCTCGACCAGGCGCAGGCCATGCCCGGGTTCGAGACCTTCCGTGAGTTGATGCAGCGGTCGATCGCGAACCGGGCCGGCCAGCTGCTTGTGGAGATCGATCAGCAAGGTGGCAAGGTGCGGCAGCGGATCGACGGCCTGTGGCAGCCCCTGCGGCGGATCGTGAAGCGGCGGCAGGGGCTCAAGGTGGTCGACGAGATGGAGGACGCGGATCCGCTCGACCGCGAGACCACGGCGGCCCTTGTCGCGGCAGTGCGAACCCTGTGTGGCATGCCGCCGAAGCCGGTCAAGCGGCAGGCCGGCAGATTCCAGCTTGGCGTGCAGAAGAAGGACATTCCCTGCCGTGTCGCGCTCGAGGCGGCCGAGGGTGCCATGCGGCTTGTCGTCGACCTCGACCTGCCGCCGCCCGTGTTCAAGTCGCTCTCCGCCCTCGGGATGCCGGAGCCGCTCGCCGCGAAGCTTCAGCAGGCGCTGACGCTCGAGCATGGGCTCGTCGTCGTCTCGGCGCCGCCGGGGGAGGGACTCACCACGACGTTCACGCAGGTGGTGCTGACGGCCGACCGCCTGCTTCGCGACTTCGTGATCCTCGAGGATGCCGCGGCGCCGATCAAGGAAATCCAAAATGTGAAGCCCATGCGCTGGGGCGGTCCCGAGAAGATCACCCCCGTCGCCGCGCTCGAGACGGCGATGCGCGGCTATCCCACGGCCCTCGTCGTGCCCGACCTGCGCGACAAGGCGCTGGCCGCCGAACTCGCCGTGCGTTCGACGGAGTTGCTCGTCATCGTCGGCCTCCAGGCGACTGACGCAGTGCAGGCCGTGGAGAAACTGCTCGCGCTGGGCATGCCGCCCGAGACGCTCGCCCACACGCTTCAGGCCGCCACCTGCCAGCGACTTGTGCGCCGCCTCTGCCCGAAGTGCGCGGAAAGCTTCCAGCCCCCGGCCGACCTGCTTGCGCGACTCAAGCTTCCCGCCGTGGAGTCGATCACGTTCAAGAAGGCCACGCCGAGCGGCTGCCCGGCGTGCAGCGGCACGGGGTATCTGTCGAGAAGCGGGCTCTTCGAGCTTGCCGGAGGGCCGACGGTTGCCAAGGCGATTGTCGCCAAGGTCGACAGGGCGACGTTCGTGAAGGCGGCCGTGCGCGACGGCATGCAACGGTTTCCCGAAGCGGGCGTCGCGATGGTGGTCGCGGGGACGACGTCGCTCGATGAAGTGCAGCGAGTTCTCAAGAAGGGGTAGCGGGCCATGATCGTCAATCTGGCGCTCGTCGCGATTCTGGTCATCGTCACCTTCGCCGTGGGGCGGGGCGGGCTGCTCCGGGCAATGGGCATGTTCTTCGCCGTGCTCGTAGCGGCGAGTCTCGCGAGCGCGTGGTATGAACCGTTCGCGGCATATCTGGAAAAGTCGCTCGAGCCGTATCGGTATTTTCTTGACATCGCCGCTCTGTGGTTTCTGTTTGCCGTGATCGTCGTGCTGTTCGGGGCCATGGTGCAGTGGCTCACCAGGCGGCCGGTCGCGTTTCCCAAGCCAGTGGAACTGGTCGGCTGCATCCTCGTGGGCCTCATGGCCGGCTGGACCGTTACGGAGTTCGCCGCGTTCACCCTCCACACGGCGCCACTGCGGGCTGGCATCATGCCCTCCGCGGGGTCGAGCATGCTCTTCGGCCTCAAGCCCGACCGCTGCTGGCTGTGGTGGATCCGAGGCTCGTCGCGAAATGGTCCATTCGCGATTGCCGGAAAGCCCTTCGATCCAACCAACGATTTCGTGGAACGGTATGCGGCGAAATGGAAGCAGCTTGCCGGCGGACCGGCCCCGGATCAGCCGGTTCCAGATCAGCCGCCCGTCCAGTGAGTCCTCGAGCACGGATGCTCGCCACGCCAGACGCATGATGGAAGACACCGTTCACGCCGCCGTCAGCCCGGCCGCCGAAGCGGAGGTGCCGGGTTATCTCCCCGTGAGTCGGCTTGCCGTCGGCGCGCTGGTGCTGGGCTTTTTTTCCGCGCTCGCGCTCGTGAGCCCGTTCTTTCTCGTGGTGCCGCTCGTGGCCCTGGCCGTGTCCGTGGCCGGGTGCGCCGATTGCGACCGGCCAGGGGCGCCGAGGGCCGGCCGGCTCGCCGCGCTCGTGGGGCTCGCGCTCTCGATCGGGTTTGCGGCCCAGGCGCTGTCGACGATGATCGTCGCGCGGTCGATCACGGCGGGGCGGGCCGTGGCGGCGGCCGAGATTTTTCTCACCGCGGTGCGCGACGGCCGGTCGGCGGATGCCGAGGCGATGTGCAGCGCCGAGGCGCAGGCAGCCGTGGCGACGCTGGCCGCCTGTGGCGCGCGGGGCGCGTGCCGGGGTGGCGGCGCCGGCGACGAGCCGGGCACGTGGGTCGTGCGAATCGTGCCAACTGAGCCGGGAGCCTGTGGCGCCCGGCTCGTGCTCGCACCGGCGGTGGGTATGCAGCGAGGCGGCAGTATCGAGCGCTGGCTCGTGACGGCCTGCGACGTGGAAGCCAGGCCAGTCAGGCCGTCCGGGACGTGAAGCAGCGAACCGCGTCGATCGATGGCGCTCCGGCTGCGAGCATCGCGAGCCGATCGAACCCGAGCGCAGCGCCCACGCCCGCGGGCATTGCGGGGCCATGGGCCTCGACGAGCCGGGCGGGCACGGGCAGGGCAGGGCGGTCGTCGCACACGCGCAGTGCATTGGCGGTCGCAATCCGTTCGAGCAAAATCTCGCGACGTGTCTCCTCCTCCCAGCCGTTGGCGAGTTCGACACCGGCTGAAAAGAGCTCGAATCGCCGGGCCGTGGGCGGCGATGCATCATCGAGCCGGCCGAATGCCGCCTGCGACGGTGGCCAAGCTTCGAGCATCGTCGGCCGGCAGTGGCCGAGCCTGGGCGACACCACCTCCGCGAGCACAAGCTCGAACCACGCATCGCACGAATCGGGATGGCCTTGCGGCAACGCGAGTTCCGTGCGCTTGCCCGCATCCCGCCACTCCGCGAGTGTCGCCCCGAGCGGGTCGATGCCCACGAGCGCTGCGAACGCTTCGCGGCAGGTGACCCGCTCGAGGCCATTCGTGCCAAGCGCCGCGGTGCACAACTCGGCGAGGAACGCCGCCGTGTCGTCGAGCGTCGTGCCCGGCGCATACCACTCGAGCAGTACGAACTCGACGTCATGCCGCGTGCCCCGTTCGCCGGCGCGAAACGAGCGGGCAAACTGGTAGATTGGTCCCGAGCCCGTTGCCAGGAGCCTTTTCATGTGGGCCTCGGGGCTCGCCTGCAGGTAGTGTGGCGGAGAAGAGTGGCCGTCGAGGTGCACGGCGAGAGGATCGATGTGCGCCTCCGGCAGCACCTCGCTCGACAGCACGGGCGTATCGACCTCCACGAAGCCGCGCGAGTCGAACAGGCTCCTCAGCCGGCCGCGGAGGCCGGCGCGGAGTTCGAGGATCGGTCGAGTCGGCATCGGCTTCGTGAGAAGGTCAGGCCCGGGCTGGCTCGGGCTTGCGGCCGGCGAGCTTTTCGGCCGTCTCCCGGTAGACGAGCACCGGGCACGGGGCCCGCCTCACGATCGCCTCCGCGACGCTTCCCATCAAGAGCCGCGTCATTCCGGTGCGGCCGTGCGTGCCGAGCACGATCATCTCAGCCCCTTCGTCGGCGGCGATCCTCACGATCTCGCCGGCCGGATCGCCCATCGTGAGCCGGTGGGCGAAGGGCACCTTGGGATCGGCAGGCTTCACGTCCTCGAGCATCTTCAGGATCCGATCGGAACTCGGCTCGGGAAGCCCGTAGTAGAGCTCGCCGCCGCCGTACGCGAGCGGCGGCTCCTCGACGTGCACGATCAACAGCCGCGCAGCCGACTGCTTGGCGAGCGCCTCGGCATGCACGAGCGCGGCGTCGCTGGCATGGGAAAAGTCGGTGGGAAACACGATCGTTTTCTGGGCCATGGGTTGTCCTCCGGGAGTTGCCCGATTCTACGCTCCCAAGCAAGCCGGCGGCTGTCTCACCGGTCTTTCCTTTATTCTTTCCCCAGCTCGCAGGCGCCGGCTCGGGGTCGCCCCGTATTATCCGCTGGACATTCAAGTCTTTGGGTAGCGCGCCGGCTCGTGACTGCCCAGACCCTCTCGCCGGACGTTCGCCTCAGCCCTCCAGGCTTCGGCTCTCTGCATGTCCGCTTCGCTTTCGCCATCCATGGCTGCGCTCGCTCCCA
>CAZDTC010000180.1:0-5173 GCA_964508125.1 uncultured Candidatus Kuenenia sp. | reverse complement strand
ATCCGGTCGAGGGCCACGCTCGAATCGGGGTCTCCCGGGACGATCGCCCCGCTCTCGACGGCCGCGTCGCGCTGGTCGAGCCGGAGGTCGGCCTTGCGGCTCGCGCTGTCGGCGCCGTGGCAGCCGAAGCAGTTTTCAACGAGGATCGCCCGGATGTCCTTGTTGTAGGACAGCGTGCGGGCCGCATCGGCTCCATGGACCGTGCCGGCGAGAAGAATGCCGAAAAACGCGAGCACGTGCGAGAGGATGCGGAGCATGAAACCTCCTGGTTGCTGACTGGCTCGGGCGGGGAACCCGCACGCGCCTTCAACGATGACTTCCAAGGGTGTCGGCGTTGCGCTCCGCCGGCACTGAAGACTGACCGCCATACTATAGCATCGGTTTTTCGGGGAAGCCACTTGTCCTACTGAACGCAAGTCGTTCCAGGTCAGCAGTTTGCCGCCGAGAAAGGCGGCCCGGGCGGGGGAGTAACGGGATTCGAAGAACCGCGTAAACTTTGCGGCGTCGTGCGTTTCAACCGCGAGTGGAGGGCCGTAGCCGTGGGTGCAACCCTTTTTCGTCCGTGGTGGCGCGTCCCGGTCGCTGTGGCAGCGGCGATTCTCTTGGGAGGCATGTCGATGCGGCGCGCGAGTGCGGAAAATGACGACGTGCCCTCAGGCCCGCGGGCCGACGCCTGGAAGCGGGTGCAGCAGGCGCTCGACGAGGGCAAGCCGAAGTCGGCGGCCGAGGCGCTCGCCGGTGTCGAGGAAGCAGCCGTGATGGACAAGGCTTGGGCGGAGGTGGCCCGGGCGATCGCCACCCGCGTCGTCGCCGCGGCGGGCGTTAGGCCGCCCGACGATCCGGAGCGGCTGGTGCAACTTGCGGCCGCGATCGAAAAGGCGCCGGCCGAGACGCAGGCCGTGCTCCGGGCGATCCAGGCGAACTGGATGTGGGGCTTTTTTCAGAACAACCGCTGGCGGTTTGCGCAGCGCACGACGGGTGGAGCGGCCGCCGACGACCTCGCGACGATCGCTTCGTGGGATCTGCCTGCGGTTGTCGGCGAGATTCGCAGCCGGTTCGCGGCCGCGCTCGCCGAGCCCGCCGCCCTCCAGAAGCTGCCGGTCGCCGAGTGGACCGCGCTCATCGCCCCCGGCACGATGCCCGATGCCTACCGGCCGACGGTGTGGGACGTGGTCGCCCACGACGCGCTCGAGTTTGCCACGTCGGGCGAGCGCGGCGTCGTGGCGCCGGAAGACGTCTTCGAACTCGCCGCCGAATCGCCGGCCCTGGGTACGCCCGACGAGTTTTTGGCGTGGAAGCCCGAGGAGGATCCGGCCGTCACCGATCGCGACTCGCCGCTCGTCGAGTCTGCGCGGCTGTATCGCAGCCTGCTTATTTTTCACAAGCCCGACGCCGATCGCACTACGTTTCTCGCCGCGGACCTCGATCGCATCCTGTGGGCGGCCGGGGCTGCCACAGGCGAGGGCCTCGCGGAACGCAAGCCGGCCGCGTTCGAGGCTTTCATCACCCGCGCCGGAGGGCATGAGACGGCGGCACTCGCCCGGTTTCATCTCGCGGGAATCGTGCGCGAGGCGGGCGACCCCGTCGAGGCGCGGGCGATCGCGGCCAAGGCCGTCGACGCGCACCCCCAGAGCCCCGGCGGCAAGCTCTCGAAAAACCTGATCGCCGAGATCGAGGCCAAGTCGCTCACGGTGCAGACGGAGCGGACGTGGGCAGAGCCCTGGCCCGTGATCCGGATCACGGCCCGCAACCTCGACAAAGCCCACGTGCGGATCGTGAAGGCCGACTGGCTCGCCCGCGTGGCTGCAGGCAAGCCGCAGTGGCAATGGCTCGACAACGCCGACCGCCAGGCGCTGCTCGCCCAGCCGGCCGTGAAGAGTTTTTCCGTGGCCATCCCCGACATGAAAGACTTCGCCGAGGTGCAGCACGACGTGCCCGTGCCCAGGGATCTTCCGCCGGGGAGCTATTGGGTGATCGCGAGCCATGCCGCCGACTTTGGCGAGAAGAACAACGTCGTCGAGGCCGCGCTCGTATGGGTGAGCCGGCTGGCGATCGTGGCCGACCAGGGGGGCAGCCAGGCGGGAGAGCCCAGCGCGGGATTCGTCGTCGACATCGCCACGGGCGAGCCACTCGCGGGAGTGAGCGTGAAGGCGTTCGTCCAGGAGGAAGGGAGCCATCCGCCCCGGTATGTCGCGCGCGATCCGGCCACCACCGATCGCGACGGCCGGTTCACGTTGCCCGCGGTGCAGGGGCGGCAGGTGGTGCTCCACGCCCAGGCCAAACTCGACGGCCGCGACGAGGCGACGGCCACAGAGCCGACACACACGTGGCAGCACGACGCCGAGGCGGTCAACCACACGATCGTGCTCATGACCGACCGCGGCATCCACCGCCCCGGCCAGATCGTGTTCTACAAGGGGATCGTGTGTTTGGCCGATCCGGCGAACCGCAAGTATGCGGCGCTCGGCAACCAAAAAGTCAAAGTGGTGCTCAGGGATGCGAATGGCCGCGAGACGGCGCAACTCGAACACACGACGAATGCCAACGGCTCGTTTTACGGCAACTTTCCGATTGCCACTGGCGCGCTCCCGGGCCAGTGGTCGATCCTCGCCGAGGGTGCGGGGGCGACGGGCGTGGTGGCCGTGCGGGTGGAGGAATACAAGCGGCCGAAGTTCCAGGTGACGCTGGCGGCGCCGGCAGGCGAGGTCGTGCTCGATCGCAACGTGACGCTCACCGGCACCGCCACCACCTACACGGGGCTGCCGGTCGCGAACGCCAAGGTTCGCTGGCACGTCGAGCGCGAGGTGCGGTTTCCGCCGTGGTGCCGCTGGTTTTTTCCCTGGCTGCCGTTCGACAGCGGGGGGGCGCGGATCGCGCGGGGCACGGCCGCGACCGATGCCAACGGTGCGTTTGCCATCACGTTTCCGGCAAAGCCCGATCGCACGGTGCCACGCGAGAGCGCGCCCGTCTTTACGTTCGCCGTCACGGCTGACGTGACCGACGCGGGGGGTGAGACGCGGAGCGACGAGCACCGCGTGATGGCGGGCTACGCGCCGCTCGAGGCAACGCTCTCGGCCGAGGCCTGGCAGGCGGCGGAGGCCGATGGGGGCACGGCCGCCGTGCCGATCGCGCTCACTACGCACGCGCTCGACGGCGGACCGCGGGCTGCGGCCGGCACGCTCAAGGTGTTCAGGCTTGTGCAGCCGGAGAAGGTGCCGCGGGGGAGCCTCTTCATGCCGGGCATGGAGGGCCCGCGGCCGGTGCTGCCGCGGCGCGGCGGCAAGGGCAGGCCGGCCCAAAAAATCCCTGCGCCAGCGCCGGCCGATCCAGCCGACGTCGAGGCATGGGCCGCAGGCGAGCCGGTGCTGACGGAAGAAGTCTCCACGGACGCCGCCACTGGAAAGACCCTGGTGACGGCGAAGCTCGCGCCGGGCATCTACCGGGCGGAGTTCGAGATGCCGGCGGTGGGCGACACGCCCGCCGTGAAGGCCCGGCACACGATCGAGGTGCTTGCACCAGCGGCGGATCGCTATGGCGTGAGGCGGCCGTTCGTGCTCGTGGCCGAGCGGCTCACGGCCCAGCCGGGAAGCGAATTCAAGGCGCTCGTCGGCACGGGCTACGACCGTGGCCGCGCGCTCGTGGAGGTGTCGCAGGCAGGCAAGACGCTTGCGCGATTCTGGACCGAGCCGGGCCGCACGCAGTGGCCGGTGAGCGTGAAGGTGGGCGACGAGCACCGAGGCGGGTTCACCGTAAGCGCGTGGCTCGTGCACGAAGGGCGGTTCCAGTCGCAGACGCTCACGGTGGACGTGCCCTGGACCAACAAGCAGTTTGCGATCGAGTGGGAGCGGTTCACGCGCCGGGTGGAGCCGGGGAAGCAGGAGGTGTGGCGGGCGAAGATCATGTCGGCGGCCGACCCCGTGGCAGGGCCGGCGGCGCCGGCCGTGGCGGAGATGGTGGCCACGCTCTATGACCAGTCGCTCGACGCGCTCGCACCGCACGGCTGGCCGCCAGGTCTCTCGGGGCTCTTCCGCCGCGAGTGGGACCACCGCACGGTATCGTTTACGAACGCCGGGCAGACGTTCAGCCAGATCTCCGGCCATTTCGACATGCTGCTGGAGCCGGTGGAGATGACCTACCGCGAACTGCGGGAGCCCTTTGGGCCGCAGTCGCGCTGGCACGGGGGCGGAATGGGCCGCCGGCAGATGGCCGTGCCGATGGCGATGGCAGCGGCACCCGCCGAGGTGATGATGGCCGACGGCGTGGCGACGAATGGCGTCCTGCGGAAGGGAACGGCTGACCGTGAGGCCACACGCGGTGGCGAGCCGCCGGAACCACGGCCGACCGGGCAGGTCGCCGCCCCCCCACCGCGAAAGAACCTGGCCGAGACGGCGTTCTTCCTGCCCACGCTCACGTCAGGCGCCAACGGCATCGTGACGCTCGAGTTCACGCTCCCCGACACGCTCACGACATGGCAGTTCAAGGCGCTCGCGCACGACGCCGCGCTCCGGAGTGGCACGCTGTTCGACACGTGCATCGCCGCCAAGGACCTGATGGTGGAGCCGCTCGCCCCGCGGTTTCTCCGCGAGGGGGATGTGGTCGAGATCCCGGTGAAGGTGAGCAACAAGTCCACGGGCCGGCTCACCGGCACGGTGCGGTTCGAGCTCACCGACGCCCGCACGGGCGCGTCCCGCGACGAGCTCGTGGCGACGGCCCGGTCACAGCCGTTCGACCTCGCAGCCGGCGAGTCGAAGCCGGTGTTTTTTACGGTGAAAGTCACCGACGGCACCGAGACGCTCCGGTATCTCGCTACGGGCTCCGCCGGCAAAGCGAGCGACGGCGAGGAGGCGATCCTACCCGTGCTCTCCAAGCGGGTGCTCGTGAACGAGACGGTGCCCGTGACGCTCCGTGGGCCGGGCGAGAGGCGCGTGGTCGTCGAGCGGCTCGCGAAGCCCGCCGACACGATCGAGAGCCAGTCGCTCGTGATCCAGGCGGCGTCGAACCCCGCGTGGTATGCCGTGCTCGCGCTGCCAGCGATCATGGAGCAGAGCGACGAGAGCACGGAGACGCTCTTCACGCGGCTCTATGCCAACAGCCTCGCGCGGCACCTCGTGACGAGCGACCCACGGATCGGAAACGTCTTCGAGCAGTGGCGGCTGGCCGCGGCGCAGGGCGC
>CAZDTC010000179.1:0-5193 GCA_964508125.1 uncultured Candidatus Kuenenia sp. | reverse complement strand
GGATTGCGCAGGTCGGGCACAGGATAGATGTTGGTGCGAAGCGCCCCGGCCGGCTCGTCGCTGTAGAGATAGAGGCCCTTGAACGGCAGGATCGTGTAGTGCTCGGAAAAGCCGAACTGCCGCGCGATCCGGTCGGCGTGGAGGCCGGCCGCGTTGACCACGTAGCCCGCCGACCAGCGGCCCTGCGACGTTTCGGCGTCGTTGCCACGGCGGCGGCGGAACGCCGTGCCCACGGCGAAGCGCACGCCCTCGCGCTCGGCGTCGCTCCGCATCGCGGCGATCACGGCGCCGGGATCGGCCGTGGCGGTGTTTGGCGACCAGATCGCCCGTTCGCAGGTCTTCACGCGCGGCTCGATCTTGCGGGCCTCGGTCTCGGAGACGCTTTCGAGCGTCACGCCGTTGGCGGCCCCGCGGCGGAGCAGCTCGTCCATCTGCGGATGGTCGGCGGCGGTGCGGGCCACCACGAGCTTGCCGCACTGGTTGAGCGGGAGGCCCTTCTCGCGGCAATATGCCCGCAGGGTGGCATTGCCGTCGCGAGTGAACCGGGCCTTGAGGGAATCGGCCGTGTAATAAAACCCGGCGTGCAGGACGCCCGAATTGCGGCCGCTGGCGTGCCGGCCGACGGCGGGCTCCTTTTCGAGCACCGTGACGCTCGCCTCGGGATGGCGCCGCCGCAGCTCCCGGGCCACCGCGACGCCGATGATCCCACCGCCGATGACGAGGTAGTCGGTGGTCTGCATGGCGAGCGTTGCCGAGTCGGCCGGTTCAGGATGCCGGGGAATGGTCGCCAGAACCCGTTTCGGTGATCGTCCGCGTCATGTGTGGAGCGAGGTCGCCGGCACGATACACCCGGAGTTCGTCGAGAGGGCGTCGGGTCGCCGCCGGGTAGACGAGCTTGCCCAGCCGGCGCACCCAGATCTCGAGGAGCGTGTGCCCGACGGAGCACATGTTGCGAAACTTGAAGGCTTTCGTGGCGCCGGCCGCCCGCTCGTTGGGATAGACCGGGATCTCGATGTACGTCGCCTTGAGGTCGAGCAGCCGGGTGATCAAGTCGGCCTGGAAACCGAAGCCGTGCGAATTCGAATGCCAGCGCATCACGTTGTAGCGAAAATGCACCGCCAGGCCGTTGTAGTAGCGGATCTGGTAGCCGCTCAGAAGGTTGACGAGCAGCGTGAACGCCCGCGACACGCCGCGTCGAAACGGCCCACGGAAGGTCGTGTCGGCCGGGTAGGGGATGATCATGTCGGCCTCGCCGATCCGCGTGAAGATAGAGACGAGCGTCTCCTTCGACTCGACGTTGTCGCCGCAGATCATCCGGTAATACTTGCCACGGCAGCGGAAGGCTCCCTCGGCGTAGTTCGAACCGACGCCAAGATTGACCTCGTTGACGTAGAGCGTGATCGGCAGGTTGGGGTGGGCCTCGAGATATTTGACGATCACTTCGACGGAGCGATCGGTTGAGCAGTCGTCGATGATCACGACGTCGTAGCTGATCCCCACCTCGGTCGCGGCGGCCACGACCGTATCGAGGGTGGGTACGATCCCCTCCTCCTCGTTGTAGCAGGCCACGAACAGCGAGAGATCGCAGTCGTGGGTGAGTTCGGGCGTGAGGGCCGTCATGGGCGGGGGTGGCGGGTTCCGAAAATGAGCGATCGAACCGCATCAAAGATGCGTGCCACCAGGAGGAATTGCAAACGCCCCGAATACAGCCGCCCGTTCCGCTGCACGAGGTGGCCGCCGCCCACGAGCCGCTCCAGCCGGATGTCGGCCACGCTGCCCGTGCCGTAGCGATCAAGGAGCGCGGCCCGGGGCAGCCAGCCGCCGGAGTCGGCGATCTCCTCGAGAACCCGAATCCGCAGCGACGCGATCGTGAGATTCACGAAGTTGAAGTAGCAGAAGGCAAAGCCGAGGGCGGCGACTGCGTTCATGCCGGTGAGGGCGAGCGTGTCGGCGGCGGAGTCGCCCCCGCGCACGCACGCCACGACCGTAATCGCCACCGTCACGACGATCCCCATCACCGCCCCGATGGCGAGCGCCGGATACGGATTGCGGCCGCGGATGAGCCGCGCGGCGATGATGTGGCCCACGCAATACACGGCGAGGCCGATGATCGGGGCGAGGGCCACGAGCGGGCGATGGTCAGCCATGGCTCAGCCTCCCGGGGGCATGCCGAGGAGCCGGCGCCAGGCGGAGAGCACCGTCGCCCACGCCCTGCCCTTCGCGGCGAGCCGATAGCCGTCGCCGTCGCGGGCGATCATACGATCGTGCGTCATGGCGTCGAGCCGCACCTCCACGGGGCTCGCCCCGGCGAGCAGGCCGCGGAGCTCATCGGGCGAGCAGCCGGCGTCACCAGCGTCCGCCACGGCCACGAGCAGCGTCATGCTCGGACTGCGGTGCTCGAGCGCGGAGTAGGCCACGATATAGGCGAGCGTGCAGGCGGTGTGGAAGACGGCCACGTGGATCGCCTCCCAGCGGTCGGCGGCGGTGAACCACCGGCCCGGTAGGAAGTGAGACGCGGCCAGCCAAGCGAAGAGCACGGCAAAGAACAGGCCGAGCAGGGAGGCCGTCTGCCGCCTGGGGAGGGCGATCCGCCACCAGGCAAGATGCGTGACGAAAGCGGTGGCGAAGACGCCTATGGCGAGCAGGGCGGTGTTCACAGCCGTCTTACCCCGGAGGGATGAATTCCACACCCGCCCGCGCCAGACGAGCGCAGATGCCCGCGGCCACGGCCGGAGGCAGTCCGATGAAAACGCGGCTTCCCTGGGGAATGTCCGCCGGCGCGTGCACGGGCTTGCCGAGGTAGGTGCGGCCCGCACGGTGTGGATCCTCGTCGACGAAGAAGGAGAAGCGATCGCCCGCCTCGGCTGCGAGCCAGGTGCCCGCGATCGACGTGCCAAAGAGGCCCACCGGGCCGCCTGCTCCGAGCGATCGCAGGCGGTTCGCCGTCTCACCGAGCCACGCGAGGCTCGTGGCGACCCGTGCGCGGGCAGCGGCGACGTCTGCCCGTGGAGGCGTTCCAGGTGCGGCACACGCCGGACAAGCGACCACCGAAAGCTCCTTCGGAATCCAGTCTTCGGCCACCGACACGACCTCGAAACCCGCCGCGGCCAGCGCCCGTGTCAGCGAATCGGCCGTAAAGTGTGTGCGGTGATCCGCGATCAACAGTTCGAACGGATTCGCCGGATGATGGGGTACCTCGATGAGGAGCAGGCCACCAGAACAAAGTTTGCCGCGCAGCGTATCGAGCACGCTGACTGGGTCGACGATGTGCTCGAGCACGTGAATCATCGTGATCACATCGAAAGAACCGGGCACAGTCTCCACGGGGCCCACATGGAGCGGCTCCGTGTGTGGGATCGACTCGACATCGGCCCTGTACTTCGCGTCGAATTCGGTGCCCGCCTTCGTCCAGCCCGGAGCCACCTGCCCGAAGGCGCGGATCGTCGCGCCGTTGCCGCAGCCCACGTCGAGCATCCGGCCGGTGGGCGCCAGGTTGGAGTGCTGTCGGAATGTGTCGAGCAGCTTGACGGACCGAGATGCCGGCAGGCCCGACGACTGCTCGAACACTGCCTGCTCGGCACCGGCCGCCTGATGGTAGATCGTGTACGAGCGGTAGATGTCGTCGATCTCCGCGAGAAACGCGGCGTCGGCGGGCTTCTGCACGGCGCCGCACGCCCGGCACACACCGAGGCGGCCGCCGGCCGGCCATGCCCTGCAGTCTGATGTCACACGCCGGAGGCTCCGATACTCGACCAATTCCACGAGCGCACCGGTTCCGCAGATGCTGCACGCCGCGTCGCCGACCGCTATCGTCGTCATCATGCCACCCCATCGATCGCCGCCCATGGGTCGGGAGGCTCGATGCCGAGTCTATCCCGCACGAGCGAGGCGTCGAGCGTCGTGTGGGCAGGCAGATGCTCGAGCGCGAGGCCGAGGTCGGCGGCGCTCGCCGGCCGGACCAGATCCGCCGCTGCCCCCCAGCGGCGGGCCAGGCGGGCCGCCACGTCGGCGTACGACACGTCGGCCCGGGCGGAGACCTGCAGGATCGGGCCCAGCGGCTCGCGGGCCGCGGCCGCGATCACCGTCGCGGCGAGGTCGAGCGACACCGGGGCGATCACGAGATCCGTGAGCGGCCGGATCGGCTCACCGCGGGCGAGGGAATCCCGCCAGCGGTCGATCACCGGCAGCGAGCGGCCGATGACTTTCGTGAGCCGCACCACCCTCGTGCCCGTGCCGAGCGCGAGCAGCCGCTCTTCCGCCTCGGCTTTCATCCGGCCGTACGCCGTGTGCGGGAGGCGCCGGGCTGTCGCCGGTGTGAAGGGCGTGCCTCCGTCAAACACGAGGTTCGTGGAGAGAAACACGATTCGGCTTCCGGCGTCGGCCAGCCGGCGGCCAAGTGTGCAAGTGGCCTCGACGTTCACGCGGCGGCAGTCGTCGGGCCGGGTGCGGCACTCGTCGGTGGAGGTGATGGCCGCGCAGAGCACGGCCGCGGCGACTCCGGACGGCGGCGACCACTGGGCGGGCAGGGCCGCGAGGTCGAGCGGGATGGAGCCTGGTGAGCCGCGCCGGCTCGTGCGGATCACCGGCGTGCCCGCGGCCTCGAGCTGCGCGGCGACGGCCGCGCCGATCAGCCCGTCGGCCCCCACCACGAGCACTCTGCCGGCTCCGGGCATCGACGTTTCTCGACGAAGCGATTCGGTCACGGGTTTCCGAGCCGCACGATCGCGCGGCCTGCCAGCCGGCCGCTCGTCATGTCGGCGATCGCGGTGTTGATGTCGACGAGCGGATAGCGCTTGCCGATGAGCGAGCCGAGCGCGAGCCGGCTCTCGCGGACCATGCGCACGTAATGCGGAATGTCGATCTCCGGCTGGCACTCGCCGCCGTGCGATCCGGTGAGCCGCTTCTCGAAGTGAAGCGGCAGCGTGGAGATCGCGGCGGTGCTGTCTTTGGGAGGCACGCCCACGAGCACGGTGCGGCCGCGGGCGTTGGTGATCCGGCTGGCGAGCGCGATCACCTCCACGTTGCCGGTGTTGTCCACCGCCACGTCCACGCCGTCGTGCCCCACGATGCGGCGGATCTCCTCGGCCGCGTCGGCCTTGGTGACGTTGATCGCGTGCGTCGCGCCGAGTGAGCAGGCGAGGTCGAGCCGGTTGTCGAACCGGTCGAGGGCAATGATGGGATTGCCGCCGGCGA
>CAZDTC010000178.1:0-5219 GCA_964508125.1 uncultured Candidatus Kuenenia sp. | reverse complement strand
AGATTCGCATCGCCGGCGGCCGCGAGATCCATCTCGGCAGCCTGCAGGCGCTCGGCCTCTATGCCGCGAATTCGATCTTCGTCGGCGACTACCTGACCACGAAGGGACAGCTTCCAGAGGCCGACTACAAGATGATCGAGGAACTCGGCTTCGTGATCACGCGTGGCGCCGAGTCGGCCGAGCCTCCGCCGGTGGTGCCTCGCTAGCGGGCGGTGGATCGCGGTCCGCCAGGCACCTGTCAGGTTGCCGATGCGCGCGTCAGGCGGTCGCGGATGGCTTGCCAGGCGTCGGTGTCGGGTGGTGTGTCGACCACGATCGCGGCAAGCTCGCGCTTGTCGAGGGCATGCAGGGCTGCGTAGAGCATCGCGGCATACGCAACCGGTTCGGCCGGCATCGGCACGATCACGAGGTCGTGGGAGGCCGCCAGATGGCGGGTCGTCGGGGAATCTGCCGTGGTCGTGAGCCAGCCGACGCGGCGGCCGGCGCCGAGCAATGCCACCACGCGATGTGGCGCATCGGCCGACAGCTCCAGCGGTGTGCGCGGCGCGTAGTGGCGGGCGAGTTGGCCGGGCGCCCGGGCTGGGCCGCCAGCGTGGGAAGCCGCTCCCACGGCGACCGGCTTGCCGAGTGACTCCGCCAATGCTCCCGCCGTCAAAGGCCCGTGGCGGAGGATCAGGGGAGGCTCGACCGTGCAGTCGACGACGGTCGACTCGATGCCGTGGGCGCAGGGGCCGGCGTCGAGGATCAGATCGACGCGGTTCCCGAGGCTGTCGAGGACGTGCGTGGCGGTCGTCGGTGAGACGGAGAGCGAGCGATTGGCGCTGGGGGCGGCGAGCGGCTTCTCCAGCGTCTCGAGGAGCAGTCGCGTGAGCGGATGACCCGGGCAGCGCAGGGCCACGGTGTCGCCACCGGCCGTCACGACGTCGGGGATTCGCGGCCCGCGGGGCACGACGACGGTGAGCGGCCCGGGCCAGAGCGCGGCCGTCAGCCGCGCCGCCGAGTCAGGCCAGTCAGCCGCCAGGCCGCGGGCCATCGCTTCGTCGGCCACGTGGACAATGAGCGGATTCGTCGCCGGCCTGCCTTTCGCCGCGAAGATCCGCTCGACCGCGTCGGCGTTCGTGGCGACCGCCGCCAGGCCGTAAACGGTCTCTGTGGGGATCGCGACGAGGCCCCCGGCGTCGAGAACCCTCACCGCGCGATCGACGGCGGCAACCGTCGCCTCGGGGGGCGCGGCGGCTCCGGCGGGCCAGCGGATCGGAAGCACGTCGGGGAGCGGGCGAGGCATCGGCTCAGGTTGCAACGGCGGACGGGCGAGAGCAAGATGAGACCATTGTTCGCCTTCCCTCGGGCCATATTCCGTGAGCCGCGCGTCACCGTCCGTCGCACCACTCGTCGGGATCGTGATGGGAAGCCGCTCGGACTGGGCGACGCTCAAACGGGCGGCCGAGGTGCTCGGGGAGTTTGGCGTGCCGCACGAATGCGAGATCGTGTCGGCACACCGGACCCCCGCAAAACTGGCCGAGTATGCGACGGCAGCGGCGGATCGTGGGCTCAAGGTGATCATCGCGGGCGCCGGCGGTGCGGCCCACCTCCCGGGCATGATGGCGGCGCAGACGCACCTGCCCGTGTTTGGCGTGCCGGTGGAGAGCTCGATGCTGAGGGGCGTCGACTCGTTGCTCTCCATCGTGCAGATGCCGGCGGGTGTGCCGGTGGGTACGCTGGCGATCGGGCCGGCGGGCGCGGCGAATGCGGCGCTCCTCGCGGTTGCCGTGCTCGCGCTTGACGATGCCGCGCTGCGGACGAAACTCCTCGACTACCGTCGGCGACAGACCGAGAAGGTGCTGCAGGACAAGCCCGAGCCGGAGCTCTCCGAATGGTCCGATCGCCCCTCCGAGAAGTGACGCCGCCGATTCCGGCGGGGGCGACGCTCGGCGTGATGGGGGGCGGCCAACTCGGCGCGATGTTCGCCATGGCCGCCAAGCGGCTCGGCTACCGCGTGGAGGCCATCAGCGACGTCGCCGACTGTCCGGCGGCCCTTCATGCCGATCGGATGCACGTCGTGCCGTACGCCGACGCCACGGCGCTCGAGCGGATCGCGGCCGGCCTCGCGGCCGTGACGTTCGAGTTTGAGAACGTGCCGGTCGAGGCGGCGCGGGCGATGGCGGCCGTCGTTCCCTGCCGGCCTGCGCCGGACGTGCTGTTCACGACCCAGGACAGGGCCCGCGAGAAGGCGTTTCTCGTGAGCCACGGCTTCGCCTGCGCACCGCACCGCACCGTCCGATCGCGCGAGCAACTCCACGCCGCCGTCGCCACCCTCGGCCTGCCGGCGGTGCTCAAGACCGCGGCCTTCGGCTACGACGGCAAAGGGCAGCGCAAGCTCGAGTCGCCCCCAGACGTCGATGCCGCCTGGGACGCGCTCGGGCCCGCGGAGTGCGTGCTCGAGGGCTGGATCGATTACGACTGCGAGATCTCGGTCGTGGCGGCCCGTGGCCAGAGCGGCGAAGTGGCCGTGTTCGAGCCCTCGCGAAACGTGCACAGCCGCCACATTCTCGACGTCTCTTCGGCTCCGTCGGGGCTGCCCCTGCCGGTGCTCGAGGAGGCCCGCGTGGTGACGGCGGGAATTCTCGAGGCGCTCGGCGTCGTGGGTGTGGCCTGTGTCGAGTTTTTCGTGACGCGCCCGGGCGCCGTGCTCGTCAACGAGATCGCCCCCCGCCCCCACAACTCGGGCCACCTCACGATCGCCGCCTGCGAGACGAGCCAGTTCGAGCAGCAGGTCCGGGCGGTGTGTGGCTTGCCGCTCGGCTCCGTCCGGCAGCTCGCTCCGGCGGCCATGGCGAACCTGCTCGGCGACTGCTGGGCCGGCGGCGAGCCCGACTGGCCGGCGGCGCTCGCGGTCCCCGGCGTGAGTCTCATGCTCTACGGCAAGTCGGAACCGCGGCCGGGCCGCAAGATGGGCCACCTCACCGCGCTCGCGCCCACGGTCGAGGAAGCGATCGCCAACGTCACCCGCGCCCGCTCCCTCGCCTGCCGAGCATCGTAGGACAGGCTTCAGCCCGTGATGGGAGGGCAGGCGGTAACGACCCGCATTCGGCAACGGAAGCCATGGCAAGCGAGACGCTTGCCCCACATCATTGCGGGGCGAGCGAGCGGCCGCGCCAGGTGGTGTTGAGTCCGAGGGCCTTGCGGGCGAGCGCAACCCACTGGATCGCGAGAAACACGGCGATCGCGAGCGGCTGGGCGAAGGCGCTCGTGAGGCTTTGGCGATACCGAACGGCCTCGACGAGCCGTGGCGCGAGGGCGAGGCCGCAGGCGAGGATGCTCGCCGCAGTTGCCCAGGCCGGCCAGCCGCTCCAGCCCGTGGCGAGCCCGGCGGCCACGAGCACGAAGGGCAGGATCTGGCCGGCGCCGAGCAGGACCGTGAACGGAAGGATCGTGGCCGGGGCGCCGATCCCCTCGGTGGCGTTCTTGGAGAGGCCGCGCCACACGTCGAGGCTGCGCGAGTACATCCGGCACGAGGCGATGTCGGACGCGTCGAAGATGTCGGTGGCAAGGTCGGCGCGGCGGTAGGCGCGGGGAAGCATGATCCCGTCATGAAGAGATGCCTTGATCGCGGCGTGCCCCCCTGCCCTTTCGTAGTCGGCGCGGCGGGTCACGAACCACTGGCCGCAGCCGGCGGCCAGGCCCGGGGAGCGATCCTGACGGCTCCGGGCGAGCGGCAGGAAGCCAAGGAGCACGAAGTGGATCAGGGGCAGGAGGAGCCATTCGAGGAACGAGCCCGTTACCTGGCGTGGAAAACCACTCGCGAGCGCCGCGTTGGAGGCGTCGAGGAACGCCACCGAGCGGCCGATCGCGTCGGGATCGGGCACGACGTCGACGTCGAGGAAGAGCCACGTGTCGCGCGTGGCGGCGCGGGCGAGCTGCCAGCAGGCGTGCTGCTTGCCGCACCATCCTGCCGGGAGCGGACCGCCGCGGACGAGCCGCACGCGGGCGTCTTGCGCCGCGAGCCGCTGCACGATGGCGGCGGTGCCGTCGGTCGAGTCGTCGTCGAGGATCACGAGTTCGAGGTCGACTCCGCGGCTGGCGAGCACGTCGCGCACCAGGCGTTCGATCACGCCCGCTTCGTTGCGGGCCGGCACGAGCACCGACACGCGCGGTAGCGGACGATCGTCACGCGGTTCAGGCGCACGGCGGAAGGCTCCGATGTTCACCAGCGACAGCACTGCCGGCAGGGAAGCGCCGGCGAGCGCCACGAGGGCCAGGATGCCGACGGCGAGCGGGCTCATGAAGCGGCCTCGCCGCCGTGCGAGGCGTCGAAGCGTTCTCCGCGGAGCCAGGCTCCGATGCGGCGCACGAGGTCGTAGACGCCGCCCACGCCGGCGCGGCCGGAGAGCAGCGTGCGGAAGGCGCTGGCATCGCGGCTGCGGGCCGCGACGGCGAGCCGATCCTGCGTCGCCTCGAGGGCCGCGGCCAGCACCGTCTCCCAGTCTTCGGCCGACCGGCCCGGTGCATCGGCAAGCGAAAGCGCCGGGCCGAACGCCGCGAGCGCCTCCGGAAATCGCTCCGTCCAGAACGGGTATTCCACCGCCAGCGGCACGACGAGGCCGCTGGTTCGTCCCTCGAGCGCATGGGACACGCCAGGGCGGATCGTTATGGGGCGTTCGCGGGGATCGACGAATTCCCCCTGGGCGGTGATCCAGAAGATCACATCGCTCCGCTGCTCCGCCGCGCGCACCATCCGAAGAAACCTCGCAGAGCCTTTCCACGTTCCCGGGTCGATGCCGATGAATCCGATCCGTTCCATGAATCGATACTTGCCGAGGGCCGCGGCGTCGATCGGCCCGTAGACCATGCGCCGGGGATAGAGCAGCTCGCCGATCGTGAGGAACACGAGCGGATCCCACCAACTGGGATGGTTCGAATAGAAGATCACCGGCTCGGCGCCGATCTCCGGATGATCCGGCGCACCGCGCAGCAGCCGCACGGCGTGGAAATGCCGGCGGAGGTAGCGCCGCACGTAGAACATGAACCAGCCGTGAAGCCCATGCGAAAACGGCGGCAGGTCACGCTCGTGCACGGCGGCCGTCCCCGGAGCGTTCACACGGCGCACGGAACGCGCCGCTCCCCTGCGTGATCCACGAGCTTGTCCTGGTCGACGCAGTCGGCGGCGATCCAGCCCGACATCAGCACCATCGGCATCCCGGGCCCCGGGTGCGCCGAGC
>CAZDTC010000177.1:0-5233 GCA_964508125.1 uncultured Candidatus Kuenenia sp. | reverse complement strand
GATCGCCTGGCCGACTCGCTCGATCGAGAGTTCGCCGAAAATCTTCTCGAACTGCTTCTTGTAGACCGGGATCTCGCCGAGCCGCTTCACGACGCCCTCGTGCGTGAAGCCCATCTCGATGGGATTGGCGATCGGACCCACTGCCTGGGCCTCGAGGGAATCGGCCCGGCCGTCCCAGAACTGGGGTCCCGAAAGGATGCGGTTGAACGACACCGGCGAGTTGCGGCCGCCGAGCTGGCCGCGAATGCCCACGCCCGTCTTCGTGTGGGCGGTGTAGGCCATCGAGGGATCGTGGCAGCTCGCGCAGCTCACGGTGGAATCGGCAGAGAGCCGCTTATCGAAATAGAGCTGTCGGCCGAGCTCGATCTTGGCGCGAGTCAGCGGATTTTTGTCGAGGCCCGTGATCTGCGCCGCGCCCTGCGAGAGCCCGAGCGGCAGCATGGGCTCGAGCTCGACGAAGTTCTTGGGGTCGGCGAGCCAGGCGTCGATCTCGGCGAGGGTGATCGGGCCGGTGCCAGGCACGCCGGCGGTGAGGCTTGCGTCACCGAGCATCACCTTCTCCCGGGGTCCGTCGGAAGCCTGGGCGTCGATCGACCGGCTGGCCTCGGCAATCGCCTTGTCCGCCTCCGACTTCGCGGCATCGGCCTTCGCCGTCGCGGCGGCAGCCGCGGCGATCGCCTGGTTGGCAGGCGTCGGGGCATTCGTCGGCGGCACGAGGTCGATCGTCTCCACCTCGACCACCTTCTCCTTGGCCGGCGGTGTGGAGGGCGCGCAGCCGACAAGCGGCAGCACGACGAGCAGGGCGGAAGCGGAGAGGCGGCGGGCGAAGGTGGTGGGCGACGGCATGGGGTGTTCCCTTTCAGGTCGGATCGCGATCAGCCGGAATCCTGCGATCGCTGCTCGGCATTTTAGACGGTTTTTGGGACGCGTGGAGCGGCCTTGACGGGCTCCTTTTTCCCCGGCTGGAAGCCGGTTCCGGCCGTGCGGCTCGTGCCGATTCCGTGGAGTATGCTTGCGGAGAGGAGGCGCGGCCGTGGTCGGAGCGAATGCGAACGAGGAGTTCGTCCAGGAATTCCTGGTCGAATCGACGGAAAATCTCGACCAGCTCGACCGCGACCTGATCGCCCTGGAGCAGGCGCCTGGCGACGAAGAGCGGCTGGCGAGCATCTTCCGCACCGTCCACACCATCAAGGGCAACAGCGGGTTCTTCGGGTTCTCGAAGCTCGGAGCCCTCACGCATTCCGGCGAGCACCTCCTCGGGCGGCTCCGCGATGGCAAGCTCCGGCTCGACGACCGCGTGACCGGGTCGCTGTATTCGATGGTCGATGCCGTGCGGGCCATCCTGCGCACGATCGAAACGACCGGGAGCGAGGGAGACCACGACTTCCGTGACCTGGCCCAGCGGCTCACGGCCGTGGCCGCGGGCGAGCAGGTCGAGGCGTCGCGGGCTCCGGCTGCGGCGGCGCCTGCCGCGGAGGCGGAGACGCCCGCAGCGGAGCCCGATTCGGCTGCCCAGGCGCCCAGTGCCGAGGCGGCTCCCGAACCGACTCCATCTGACGCCAGTCCGGCCGCTCCCGCCGCTGCTGCGCCTGCCGCGGTCGCGCCGGCCCCGGCCGAGCGATCGGCCGCCGAAAGCTCGATCCGCGTCGATGTGGGCCTGGTCGGCTCGATCCTCGACCTCGTCGGGGAGCTCGTGCTTGCCCGCAATGAACTGCGGAGCATCGACACCGACGATCCGGCCGTGCTCGCCGCGGCCCACCGGATCAACGCCGTCACCAACGCGCTCCAGGAGACGGCCGTCAAAACCCGGCTCCAGCCGATCGAGCATGTGTTCAGCAAGTTTCCGCGCACCGTCCGCGATCTGGCCGTGGCATGCGGCAAGGAGGTGCAGCTCTCGATCGACGGCGGAGACACGGAGCTCGATCGCACGCTCATCGAGAGCATCCGCGACCCGCTGACGCATCTCGTGCGGAATGCGGTCGACCACGGGATCGAGATGCCCGACGTGCGCATGGCGCGAGGCAAGTCGCCGGCCGGCTCCCTCACGCTCCGCGCCTTCAACGAGAGCGGGCAGGTGACGATCGAGGTCGAGGATGACGGCGGTGGAATCGCCGTGGCGGCCGTGCGCGAGAAGGCGATCGCCAAGGGGCTCGTCACGGCTGAGCAGGCCTTGACGCTGCCCGAAGATCGGATCCTGCAGTTCATCTTCGAGCCCGGCTTCTCGACCGCCGCGAAGGTCACGAGCGTGTCGGGCCGCGGCGTCGGCATGGACGTGGTGCGAACCAACATCGAGGCGATCGGCGGCACCGTCGACATCCACAGCCGGCCCGGCGTGGGCACGACGGTGCGGGTGCGGGTGCCACTCACGCTTGCGATCATGCCGGCGCTCATCGTGCGCGTCGCTGGCGAGCGGCTCGCAATCCCGCAGGCTGCGGTGCGGGAGCTTGTGCCGCTCGTGGCCCCGGGCGATCGTGACGGCGCCTTGGACTCGCCGCAGGCCCGGCCGCGGATCGAGGGGCTCGACGATGCGCCCGTGATCCGGCTGCGCGGCCGGCTCCTGCCGGTGGTGTTCCTCGACGAGTTCCTCGGGCTTTGCGACCGCACCGCTCGCCGCGCCGAGGGCACCGCGGTGATCGTGCGGATCGACGACCACGAGTTTGGCCTCGTGATCGACGGCGTGCGGCAGGGCGCGAGCTCCGCTGAAAGCACCGGTGTGGGCGAAACGGCGAGCCTCTCGACCGTGGTCGTGAAGCCGATCGGCAGCCTGCTCGCCCAGATCGGTCTGTATGCCGGGGCCACGGTGCTCGGCGACGGGAGCGTCGTATTGATCCTCGACCTCCGCGGGATCCTCCGCGCGGCCGACCTGCCCCCGGTCCGCGAAGCGGAGCGGGCCGTCGCCACGGCGCCCGTGAGCCTCGCCGATCGCTACCTCGTCTGCCGTACGGCCCGGGGTCGGCGGATCGCCCTCCCCCTCGAGCGGATCACGCGGCTCGAAAACGTGCCTGTCGCACACCTCGAGTCGCTCGGCGAGCGGCATGTCGTCCGCCGGGGCGACGCGTTCACTCCCGTAGTGGATGCCGATCGGCTGCTCGGCGGCAGCGTCGCCACCACTTCCGGCGCACTCAATCTCGTGGTGCTCGGCGGCCCCGAGGGGGCCGTGGGCGTCGCGGTGGGCAGGATTCTCGACGTTTTGCCGGCGGAGTCGCCGCTCCAGCCGGCGCTCGCGGCGCCGGGCGTGTGCGGCACGCTCGCCCTCGGCGGCCTGGCCACCGAGGTGCTCGACATCTCGCGGGGACCTGCATGGTGAGCCACTCCCAAGCGTTTCAGGCCTGCGCGTTCCGCGCGGGCGGACACTGCTTCGCCGTCGAGTCGGACTGCGTGGCCGAAGTGCTGCGCACCGCGTCGCTCACGCGGGTGCCGCTGGCTCCGGAGGCGATCGTGGGCCTGTTGCACCTGCGCGGCCGGATCGTGCCCGTGATCGACGTCTGCCGCCGGCTCGGCCTGGCGGCCACTCCTGCCGACGCGCCGCGCACGAACCTCGTGATCCGGGTCGCCGACGACTGCTACAGTCTTCTCGTCGACGAGGTGCTCGACGTGCATGCCATCGATCGCGACCGCATCGAGCAGCCCACCGCCCAGGGCGGCACCTCGACCGCCGGCGCGGTCACCGGCGTCTTTGCCGCCGAGAGCCGGCTGATCCACATTCTCTCCCCCGAGCGGCTCGTGCAGCCGCTCCAGAAGCAACGGTCAATTCCCTTCGTCAGGCATGGAGTTTCTCATGGCGGCTAGCGAAGTTTCGAAATCATCTCCGCTCTCCGGCTGGCTGTCGCTGCTGGGCAACCGGCTCCTCCTCTCGCTCCTCGCGGTGTCGCTGATCCCGCTCGCGCTCACCGGGATCGCGATGTACAAATCGTCGTCGGAGTCGATCGAGGCCCAGGCGTTCAGCCAGCTCGAGACCGTGCGCACGATCACCGCCAAGGCGGTTGAGCGGTATTTCGAAGCGCAGCAGAACCAACTGCGCGTGGCAGCGGCCGACCGGATGACGGCCGACGCGATCCGGCAGTTCAAGGCCGCCTTCGCCCAGGCGGCCGACCGCCTCGACGACAAGGGCCTGGCGGGCGTCCGCCGGGACCTCGACGGCTTTTACACCGGCGATTTCGCCGCCACGTTCCGGGCCCGTCGCAAGGAAGACGTCGATGCTCGGCCGTTCGCCGAAGCACTCGACGACGATGCAGCCGTGCTCCAGGACCTCTACATCCGGCGAAACCCCAACCCGATCGGCTCGAAGCACCTCCTGGATGCGGCCGACGACGACTCGGCCTACACGAAGGCGCACGTCGTCTTCCACCCGATCTTCCGCTCGATGCTCGAGCGCTATGGCCTCGCCGACGTGTTCCTCGTCGACGCGGCGTCCGGCAATATCGTCTACTCCGCGTCCAAGGAGATCGACTTCGTGTCGCCGCTCCGCAGCGGACCCCTCGCCGCGTCGAACCTCGCCAAGGCCTGCCAGGATGCGGCGTCCGCCGGCCGGCGCGATGCCGTGGCCTTCGGCCAATTCGCCCGCTACGTGCCCTCGTGCATGGCACCGGCGAGCTTCATCGCGGCGCCCGTGTACGACGGCCGTGACCTCGTGGGAGTGATCGCGTTTCAGCTCTCGATCGATCGGGCCGACGCGATCATCGGCGAGACGACGGGGATGGGGAAGACGGGCGAGACCTACGCCGTCGGGCCCGACCGGATGTTTCGCTCGAACTCGCGGTTTGCCCAATCACTTGGCGTCGAGAGCACGATCATCGACCCGAAGATCAAGGTCGACACGCTTGCCGTCCGGTCGGCCCTCGACGAGGGCAAGTCGGGCACCGCGCTCACGACCGACTACCGGGGTGAGAGCGTGCTCGCCTCGTGGACTCCGGTGACGATCCACCGCGGTGATGCCGCCGGCAACGGCGCCGTCCGTTGGGCGCTCGTCTCGGAGATCGACGAGGCGGAGGTGCTCGGGCCCGTGAAGCGGCTCCGCGGCTTCGCGCAGGGCATCTTCGGCCTGACCGCCCTCGGCGTGCTCGGCGTGTCGGCCGCGATCGCCCGCCGACTCACGGGCGAGGCCCGTCGGCAGGCGGCGCTCGTGGCGGGGATCGTCGACAACACGCACGCCCTGGCGAGCTCGTCGGAGGAGCTCACGAGCGTGAGCCAGCAGATGAGCGCGGCGGCCGAAGAGACGACGGCGCAGGCCAAC